>CANIIN010000215.1 GCA_947467405.1 Betaproteobacteria bacterium
CGTTCGGGTTTAGACAACGTCTTCAAAGGCGCCTCACCGATCCTCGCTCCCCCGCGATCTTGCGCGTAGCGCAGACTCAAGGGCCAATCGATCTGGTGAGGCTGAAAACAGTATCAGACATACAAGGGACGAAAGCAGGGAAGGGGTTTGCCCCCTCCCTTGCGCGTCAGCGCGGGGGAGGGTTGGGGTGGGGGCATTTGTCACTTTGACAAGGAGGTACGGCCCGAGGGTAGAATGCCGTACAACATTGTTTAACCGATGTGCCAACTGTTGCTCAACTCGTCCCCAGGTGACCCATGCTCAAGACCATTGCCAAGATCGGTAATTCGCAAGGCCTGATTTTCGACGCCACGCTGCGCGAACTGACGGGCTTGAAGGCGGGCGACGAAGTGAACGTGACGGTTCACGAAGGCGGCGCGATTGTCATCACGCCGATGCAGCCCGTGATGGCCGCTGCGGACGCCGGCGCTGCGGCCAAGGACCTCATCAAGCGCAATGCCGCGCTGTTCAAGCGGCTGGCCTGAAACCCGCTCTGGCCTGACCGGGCTGCAGCCTTGCCTCGCGCCAATCCCGTTCATCTCGACACCGAGGCCGTTCTCGCTATCCACGCCGAAGTGCTGGCGGCGCATGGCGGTGGCGCCGGCATTCGGGACAAGGCGTTGCTGGAATCCGCCGTCGCGGCGCCGCGTGCCTCCTATGCTGGCGAACCGTTGATCACGAACGTCATCGAGCTGGGCGCGGCCTACTTGTTCTATCTCTGCCGCAATCATCCGTTCGTGGACGGCAACAAGCGCACGGCGCTGGCTGCGTGCCTGGTGTTCCTGCAAATCAACGATGCCCTGCCGGACCCGGATTTGCCTGGACGCGACATCGATGATTGGGAGGCGCTGGTCATGGATGTCGCCGCGTCACGAGAAGATCGTGCTGGCTTGTCCAGGCGCCTGAAGGCACTGTTGCGGCGGAAGCAGGCTATTTGACTCGGACGGGGGCGGTTTTGATCTATCGACCGGACTTTGAAGCGCGCCGCTTCCAGTGGTCGATAAGTGCCTGCGCGGTGGCCGGCTTCCAGGCATTGGGGCCGCCGGCGAACGGCTTGATAATGCCTTCAACGGCAGACGATGACTTTGCCGACAGCCACAACGCCTCCTGGCCGGCTGTCCCGGACTTGAGGTGAGGGTTGCTTTGCTTGAGCTTCATGGCGCCATTCTACGCCGGTTTTTTAGTGCCACGAAGCCTGTAGATGCCCGACTGGCGCGGTTCTTCGTGCAGTTTTCACAGTCACTGCGTACTTGGATTAACTAGACCGGGTTGGCCTGCCCCCCCTTACAGGGAGATTCATAAATGTCCGAAATTGACGTGTTCAAAGCCAAAGCACAGCTTCCCGAATTGCTCGACCGGGTATCGAATGGCGAGCGGTTTGTCATCACAAGAGGCGGTCGCCCGATGGCCGAACTCAAGCCCGTGGTTGCTCGCGATATGGAAGTCATTCGCAAGGCGATTGCGGAACTGCGCAACATCCGAAAAGACTTTTCTCAGCGTGGCGTGAGTCTGCAGGATGTGCTCGAACCGGGTGAATCTCTGCGTGACTTGGCACACAGTCGAGCCATTGCGTGATTGATGCAGCGCTGATCGCCTCCTATCGCGCCGCGCACTACGAGGTGTCGGCCGACGCTTCTGCCGGCCTGGTCGCCGCGTTCGTGCTGCGCGTGGATGTGGCCTCCCCCGAGCTGCTCGATTTGTACCGCCGCCACGACGAGTCGCAGGCGGCCTACCTCACAGCTTGCAATCCACACAGCACGGTGTTGTCCGATGCCGACAATCGCAAGCGCATGGATGAGCTGGTGCAAACGCTGAGGGCGCTGGCGGGGCAGGGGCCTGCGCGTTCGCGTACGTACTCGGATGTGCGCACGAAATTGCGTTCGCCTGCGCACTCACATGCGCGCTCGTACACGATCCTGCACGGCCGTGGCACGGATCCGTCCGGCGCGTGGCCGGGTGAGGCGAGTGTGCTGGTGTTGGGCATGAGCGAGGCCGAGGCGCGCGAACTGGGCGTGCGCTTCGGGCAGAACGCGCTGCTACAGGCCGGGGCAGATGCGGTGCCGAGATTGGTGCTGCTGCGGTAGCGGATCATGCTGTGTTGGGTCGATGAAGCGGGAATTGCCGGCCGGGCCGGGCCACGAAAACCGGAAAGTCGCCCGTCCTTGCCTTTTGTTACACACGCACCCGCCGGGCCGGGCAATATGACGGCCCGGGCCGTTGCTTTGCCGTTCGTTGATGACACTCTCATCCGACGTGCCCGCATGAGGAGATGGCTGTCTTGTTGAATTCATTCATTCGTTTTGTGATCCTTGCCGTCGCAGCGGCGGTGGGCATCGTGGTGGTGTTCATCGCGTGGTGGGTGCTGTTGCTCGCCTTGGCCGCGCTGTTGATCACCGCCTGGGTGCGCCGCCTGCTCGGCAAGCCGCCGCTGTTCCAGGCGGTGTTCCGCACGCGCGCCGGTGTGCCCCCAGGCGCGGGTGGGCCATTTGGTGGGATGGGCGGCATGCCGCCCGGTGCGGGCGGCGTCGAGCAGCCGGCCGAGGGCGCGGTGGTGATCGAGGGTGAGTATGTGGTCGAGGGTGAAGACGGCGCTCGGCGCAAGCTCGATTCCAATGATGCCAAGGACGCCAATGACGCCAAGGACGCCAAGGACGCCAAGGATTCCAAGGATTCCAAGGGGACTGGTGCTTGAAGAATGGCTCTGTATAAGGATCTGCAAGCGATTCTGCGCATGTCCATCGCGTCAATTTTTGTTGTCATTCCCGCGGAAGCGGGAATCCAGTGTCTTTCAATATGAGCCTCTGGCAAACGACGCTGGATCCCCGCTTGGCCGTACCTCGAAACTTCGGCCTGCGGCCTCGTTTTCGCGGGGATGACGTCACTTTGCAGGGTTCCGTCATCATCGGAGAGCCATCGCCATGAACCCGTCCGACCTGAAAACCCTGCACCAACTCGCCGCCAAGCAGGCCATCCGCGAGCTGGTGCTGAAGTACTGCCGCGCCTCGGACCGCCAGGACTACGTGCTGATGGCGAGCCTGTATCACGACGATGCCACCGACGACCACGGCAAGATGTTCACCGGCTCGGCCAAGGATTACCTCGCCTGGCTGCCCAGCATGCGCGGCCAGATGGAGATCACCGCGCATCACATCTCCAATCACCTCATCGTCGTCGATGACGATTGCCGGCGCGCCGAGGGCGAGGCCTACATCGTGGCCTATCACTTGAAGACCGTGAGCGATGGCAGCAAGCAGCAGATCGTCACCGGCGGGCGCTTCCTGGACAAGTACGAGGATCGCGGCGACGGGTGGAAGTTCTCTGCGCGCAAGGCCGTGCTGGACTGGAATGAATTTCAGCCCTCGCTGTCGCGCTGGCCGAATGAGGGCAGGGCGGGCAGGGATGATCCGGCGTGGGGATTTTTTGAGAGGTTGGGGAAGTAGCAGGGGCGGGCTTTTCCGTCTGAATACGTAGGCCGATCCACCCCTCCCCCTTGCTATAATCCCCCCCGATCCGCCCACCCCTTCGGTTGGCGGTTTTTGTTTTGCGGCCATGAATTCACCCACTCCTGCCACACCAGCCAACGTGTCCCCTGAACTGCAACGCGATGTCGCGAAGCGGCGCACGTTCGCCATCATTTCGCACCCGGACGCGGGCAAGACCACGCTGACCGAGAAGCTGCTGCTGTTCGGCGGCGCGATCCAGATGGCGGGCACGGTGAAGGCGAGGAAGAGCTCGCGCCATGCCACCTCCGACTGGATGGAAGTCGAAAAGCAGCGCGGCATTTCGGTGACCAGTTCGGTGATGCAGTTCGAATATGCCGGTCAGACCATCAACCTGCTCGACACGCCCGGCCACGAGGATTTCTCCGAAGACACCTATCGCGTGCTGACCGCGGTGGACGCCGCGGTGATGGTGATCGACGCCGCCAAGGGTGTGGAGGCGCAGACCATCAAGCTCTTGGAAGTCTGCCGCCTGCGCAACACGCCCATCATCACCTTCGTGAACAAGATGGACCGCGAGGTGAGGGAACCCGTCGAGCTGCTGGAAGAAATCGAGTCGGTGCTGAAGATCGATTGCGCGCCGGTGACCTGGCCGATCGGCATGGGCAAGGCGTTCCGTGGCGTGTTCCACCTGCTGGCCGATCGCCTGCAGCGCTTCACGCCAGGCGAAGAAAAGCGCGGCGCGGACGGCGAGCTGATCACCGGCCTCGACAACCCGCGCCTCGATGAACTGTTCCCCGACGAGGTCAAGCACCTGCGCGACGACGTGGATCTCATCCGCGGCGCCAGCGTGCCGTTCGATCTGCCGCGCTTTCTGGCCGGCACGCAGTCGCCGGTGTTCTTCGGTTCGGGCATCAACAACTTCGGCGTGCAGGAGATCCTGCAGGCGCTGATCGACTGGGCGCCGCCGCCGCAGCCCAGAGAGGCAACCAAGGAAGCCACGGTGAATGCCGCCGCCACCGCCGCTGTGCAGGAAGGCGAGACCACGCGCATGGTCACCGCTACCGAGGCGCCGTTCACCGGCTTCGTGTTCAAGATCCAGGCCAACATGGACCCCAAGCATCGCGACCGCATTGCGTTCCTGCGCGTGTGCTCGGGGCGCTATCGCCCGGGCATGAAGGTGCATCACGTGCGCGATGCGCGCGAGATGAAGCTCGGCAACGCCATCACCTTCATGGCCAACGAACGCGTGGCCAGTGACGACGCGGTGGCCGGCGACATCATCGGCATCCACAACCACGGCCAGCTGCAGATCGGCGACACGCTCACCGAGGGCGAAGACCTGCGCTTCAAGGGCATTCCGTATTTCGCGCCGGAACTCTTCAACCTGGCGCGCCCGCGCGACCCGTTCAAGGCCAAGCAGTTGCAGAAGGGCCTGAAGGAGCTTGGGGAGGAGGGCGCGGTGCAGGTATTCGATCCGGGCACCGGCAACATTCTTCTGGGCGCGGTCGGCCCGCTGCAGTTCGAAATCGTCGCGCAGCGCCTGCAGAGCGAATACAAGGTGGACGCGGTGTACGACAGCGCCAACCTGTATGCGGCGCGCTGGGTGACCTTCCCCGACGACAACACGCGGCGCAAGTTCGAAAACGAAGAAGCCGCGCGCATGGCCAAAGACATCGACGATAACCCGGTGTACCTCGCGCCCACGCGCGTGAGTTTGAAGATCGTCGAGGAACGCTGGCCGCAGGTGAATTTTCATTCGATACGCGAGCACGGGCAGCGGATGTCGCACGGGTAGGGTGGGTGCATATTCGGCACCAATCACCAGGCGTAATCGCCCGGAAACCCGCTCCAGCTGGACTTCTACAAGGTATGGTCATTCTCGCTGCATTGCCGCAATGGAGCGATGATTCGGTCGCGTTCAACGCCGCGAACTATCCGTTCAGCCCGCGCCCTCCGCGCATTCCACATCCGCTTCCGATTGTTTCCGGATGTTGCGCCCCGGCGCATCCGATTGATGCACGTCAAAGGAATCTCCGCCGCAATCGTTAGCTTGGTGCATTGGCCGGTCATTCACCGGCCGCAGGCCCTTGCCGACGCGTGCCATGCATCCGGGCAGGA
>CANIIN010000216.1 GCA_947467405.1 Betaproteobacteria bacterium
TCCGGCAGCAGCGCATCGCGTTCCTTATCGGTGTAGGCGATGACGCGCACCTTGCCGGACTTGTGCAGCGACGCCACGTCGATGGTTGACGCGCCGTACAGTTGCACTTCGTTGGCAGTCAGCGCCTGGGTGGCCAGTGCCCCGCCCTTGTACAGGATGTTCTCGATCGGCGGCACGCCGAGACGATTCAGCAGCACGGCCATATCCGGCGAGATCGATCCGGCCTGTCCCTGATTGTACTTCCCGGGATTGGCCTTCATGACGCTCACCAGGTCCTTGAGGCTCTTGATGCCGCTCTCCATGGACACGCTGACCGAATAGCCGGCGCCGGCAAAGGTGGAAATGACCGCGATGTCGCGATCGATGCGCAGCGTCCAGTCCTTGTTCAGAACCTGTTCGGTGGCCATGCTGTTGGCCTGCACGCCGAGCGTGTAGCCGTCGGGCGCGGCCTTGGCCACGACGTCGGTACCGATCAACGTGAAGCCGCCGGGACGGTTCTCGATGACGAACGGCTGATTGAGCGTCTTGGACAGCGACGCCCCGGACAGTCTGGACATGGTGTCGGTCGTGCCACCGGGCGCGAACGGCACGATGATCTTGACGGGCTTGTTGGGGTAGGCCTGGGCAAAGCTGGTGGCGGGCAATGCGGCTGTCGCGGCGATGGCAGCGGCTGCAGCAATCTGAATGACGCTTTTATCGAATTTCATGAAAAGACTCCTCCTCTAGGAGCCGCAATCCTAATTGAGATTGATTCTGGCGTCATGCAGATTTTATTCATTCCGGCATGCGGGATTGTCGGGGGGCCGCCCACCCCGACCTGGTGTTTGCAGTGCAGCACAGGGCGGCTGCTGCAATGATGACGTGGCGCGACCGCGCCGGCGGAAGCCGGTCGTGCAGGTGACCGGGTCCCGCGCAGACGGAATGCGGCCAGGCCGGGCTCAGATGGCCTTGGCTTCCTTCAGTGCGGCAATGTCGGCGTCCTGCATGCCGAGCACTTCGCGCAGGATGCTGTCGGTGTGCTGGCCGAGCAGCGGCGGGGGCACGTCATGCCGGGCCGGCGTGACGCTCATGCGCAGCGGGCTGTGCACCAGCGGCAGCTTGCCGATCGTGGGGTGCTGCACTTCGGTGACGATGCCGCGCGCCCTGGAATGCGGGTCGTCCAGCGCCTGGTCGATGGTGTAGACCGGTGCGCACAGCACGCCCTTGCTGTTGAGATATTCGTACCAGTCGCGCATGGCGCGGGGGCGGAACACCGCATTGATGATGTCCATCAGCACCACCAGGTTGGCGGTGCGGTCCTGCTGGGTTTTGAAGCGCGGATCCTCGAGCAGATCCTTGCGGTCGATGGCGTCACAGAAATTCGGGAACTGCGAATCCATGGCGGCCGACACGTACAGCCAGCCGTCGCTGCACTGCACCGGTTCGCTGGGGCCCGAGCCGATGCGCGCGCCGGCGCGCATCGGCACCTCGCCGCTGATCAGGTAGCCCTCAACCCTGGTGTTCATGGTGGCGAGCATGGCCTCGAGCATGGCGAGGTCGATGTACTGGCCTTCCTTGCCCTTGCCGTCATGGCCGGCGTCGCGGTGGTAGAGCGCGATCAAGAGGCCGATCGCACCGTACAGGCCGGTGGTGGTGTCGGCGGCGAGATAGCCCACGCGCTGCGGCGGGCCGTCCGGTTCCCCGGTGATGCTGCACAGGCCGCTCATGTACTGGAACACGCCGTCCAGTCCGCCGCGCTTGGCGTACGGCCCGGTCTGGCCGAAGCCGCTGATCGACAGGTAGACGATGCCGGGGTTCAGTTTCTTCACGTTCTCGTAATCGAGGCTGTAGCGGGCGAGGTCGCCCGGCTTGAGATTCTCGATCACCACGTCGGCGCTCTGGACGAGCTTGCGCACGACCTCCTGACCGGCTGGCTTGGTGATGTCCACGGTGATGGACTTCTTGTTGCGGTTGGCGGCGAGGAAACCCGAACTGTCCAGCTTGTTGCCCTTGGCATCGAGCGGGAAGGGCGCGGCCACGGTGCGGAACAGGTCGCCGCCGGCGGGGCGCTCCACCTTGATGATCTCGGCGCCGAAGTCGCCCAGCAACTGCGCAGTGAAGGGCGCGGACAGCGCGTGGCCGATCTCGATGACGCGAAGTTTCGACAGGGCTTGTTTGGACATATCGTGATCCCGGTAATCTGAAAGTGGTTGGAAATGACTGACGAGGGCGTTGCGGTGAATGGGGTAATGGCTTGTAGATCCTTATCTGGTGCGGTTCTTCAATGGGTATCCCCTCGCGCCGGAATCATGCTGCGACGGCAGCGGCAGGCGTTGCCAGCGCGCGCGGATGGCCCGCCTTGGCCGCCGCGATGGCGCGCCACACGCGTTGCGGCGTGGCCGGCAGGTCGAAATGCGTGACACCGGCCTGGCGCAGCGCATCGAGGATGGCGCTGGTCAGCGTCGGCACCGAACCGGTCACGCCGGATTCGCCTACGCCCTTGGCGCCGAGCGGATTGGTCGGCGTCGGGACGGCGTGTTCCGAGAGTTTCGGAAAAGGCAACAGGGTGGCGCGCGGCATGGGGTAGTCCTGGAAGCTGCCGGTCAGCAATTGCCCGGACTCTTCGTCGTACACCGCCTGCTCACCGAAGACATGGCCGGCGCCCTGCGACAGTCCGCCATGCACCTGGCCCTCGACCAGTTGGTGGTTGATGACATTGCCGATGTCGTCCACGCCGGTGTACGAGGCGACGGTGGTGATGCCGGTTTCCGGGTCGATCTCGACTTCGGCGATGTGGCAGCTGTTCGGGTAGGTCATGCCGAAATGGCCCGAGCCGGTGGTGTCCAGCGGATGCGGTGCCGTGCCGGCATGGCGCTTGATCAGTTCCATCATGCCAATGGATCGGTCGGTGCCGGCAATGCGGTATTCACCGGCGCCGGCTGCATTCAACTGGAATTCGATGTCGGCGGCCGATGCTTCGAGGGCTGCGGCAGCCAGGGCAGTGCCTTTCTCGATCACGGTGCGCGAGGTCAGGTGCGCCACGCTGCCGATGCCGAGCATGCTGCGCGAGCCGCCCGCGGCGTTGCCCGCGAGCCGGATGCCGGCGGCGCCGGAACGCAGCAGCACGCGCTCGATCGGTATGCCTAGCGTGCCGGCGATGACCTGCGCGAACGTCGTTTCGTGGCCCTGCCCTTGCGATTGCGGCGCGGCGTGGACGATCAGGTTGCCGTCGGCACCGAAGGTCATGATCACGTCGTCTTTGCCCGCGGCGCCCACGGCGGTAGCCTCGATGAAGGTGGCGATGCCGCGCCCACGCAGCCTGCCGCGCGCGACGGAGGCGGCGCGTCGTGCCGCAAAGCCGTTCCAGTCGGCCGCTTTCAGGGCATCGGTCAGCACGTTCTCGAATTCGCCGCAGTCGTACACCGCGCCGTGCGCCGTGGTGTAGGGCATTTTTTCCTTCGGCACCAGGTTGCGGCGACGCAGTTCGACCGGGTCCATGCCCAGCGTCACGGCGGCTTCATCGACCAGGCGCTCGAGAATGTAGGACATGACCGGGCGTCCGGCGCCGCGATAGGCGGCGGTGGGGGCAGTGTTGGTCAGCAGCAGTTCCACGCGCCCGTACACGGCGGCGAGGTCGTACACGCCGGTGATACAGGCCAGCGTGCTCTTGGTGGGCACGAACGCGCCGTTGATGGCGCCATAGGCGCCGATGTTGGAGGTGAAGTGAAAACGCATGGCGGTGAAGCGGCCGTCGGCGTCGAGGGCGACTTCGCCGGTGACGAGCGTGTCGCGCGCCTGGTCGTCGGCCAGGAACACCTCCGAGCGCGTGCCATGCCATTTCACGGGACGCTTCAGCATGCGCGCCGCCAGCAGTGCCACGACATATTCCGGATACAACGAGGAGCGCACGCCGAAGCCGCCGCCGACGTCGCGTGCGATGACATCGAGCTGGCCGTCGGGCAGGCCGGTGACGCGCGACAACATGGCGCGCTGCGGGCCCACGCCCTGGCTGGGGCAGTACAGCGTATGGTGATCGGTGGCTGCGTCATAGGTGGCGGTGCAGCCGCGCGGTTCCATCGGATTGCACACCTGGCGCGGATTGTCGATGGTGACGCTGACCACGCGCGCGGCGCTCCTGAACAGCGCCTCGGTCTTGTCCGCATCGCCCACCGCATAGTCGAGCGCGCGGTTGCCCGGCGCTTCCGGATGCAGTTGCGGCGCATCGGGCGCGGTAGCCTGCTGAACTGTGGTGACGACGGGCAGGTCCTCGTAGTCGATCTCGATCAGTTCGGAGGCGTCCTGCGCGAGCGCGGCGGACTCGGCGATCACGCACGCGACCGCCTCGCCGACGAAACGCACGCGGCCGTCGGCCAGCAGCGTCTTGCCGACGGCGGCGACTTCGCGTCCGTCGCGGCCGGGCCCGGGCGAGTTGACCGGAATGCGCCCGAAGCCGGCCTTGTGGACATCCTCTGCGGTCAACACGGCGATCACGCCGGGCAGGTCCAGCGCAGGCTGCACGTTGAGGCCCTTGATCAGCGCGTGGGCGCGGTCGGCGCGCAGGAAGACGGCATGCGTCTGTCCCGGAAAATTCCAGTCCGATGCGTAGCACCCTTGTCCGGTGAGCAGGCGCCGATCTTCAAGACGGCCGGTGATTTCGGCAAATTTCATGTGTTGTTCTCGATGTGTTCTTCAGGATGTGTTCTTCGCCATGGCCGTTTTCACACCGGCCGTGGGTGTTCTTTGCACCAGCCTTGCCAGGCTTGGCGATAAGCGGCTTCCAGTTCACGGGTAAAACGCTTGCCGTCGCACAGTCCGGCTTCGATGAGCCGTGTTCTCATGCCGCGCCGCAACTCGTTCACTCGCGTGACGTCGCGGGCCAGCGTCTGAGCGATGCTAACGTAAGCTGCCGCATCGCGTGCAACCAGCTCCGACAGTCCCACCGAGGTGAGGATGCTGGCGGCGCTGCGCGATGCGCCGTGGCTGCCGGCCAGCGTGATCACGGGCAATCCCGCCCACAGCGCTTCGAAGGTGGTGGTGGTGCCGTTGTACGGAAAGGCATCGAGCACGATGTCGATGTCGTCGCGGATGCGCCAGAATTCGTCGTACTCCAGCGTGCCGGTGATTTTCACCTGCTCAGGCTTGGCGCCGTGATGGATCAGCGCATTGGCGACGCGGTGGCGGCTGGGAATGTCCGGGATGCTCACCACGTTGATGCTCGCCTCCGGCACCGCGATCAGCACCTTGGCCCACAACTCCAGCACGCTGTCGTTGAGCTTGGCGAGGTTGTTGAACGAACCGAACGTGACGCGCCCCGTGCGCAGGGCCGGCGCGTCCTTCACTGCAGGGGCGAGAGGCCAGGGACGATAGCACCACTGGCTGCGCGGCAGACGCAGGATGCGCTCGCTGTGGTACGGATCGGCCACGCCCGGCGGATCGCACATCGCATCGCTGATGCGGTAATCCATGGATTGCAGTCCGGTGGTGGTGGGATATCCGAGCCAGGTGATCTGCACCGGCGCGGGTTTTCTTGCGAACACCAGCAGGCGGTGCCCGAGCGTGTGCGCCGACAGGTCGATGAGGATGTCGATGGCGTCGTCGCGGATGCGTTGCGA
>CANIIN010000217.1 GCA_947467405.1 Betaproteobacteria bacterium
CGCTGGGCGATGCCACCCAGTTCGCGGCGCGCCTGCACGCGCTGATCGAGCATTCACCGCTGTTCGAGAATTTCAATCTGGCGGAAATCCGGTTGCTGACGCATTTCATGCAGGTATACAACGCTGCGCCGGAAGTGGCGGTCATTCGCGAGGGGGATGACGGGGATTTCATGATGCTGGTGATCGAGGGGCGCATCGAGGTCATGAAGCAGGATCGCTGGAATGCGCCGCGACTGATCGCCGTGCTTGATCCCGGGCAGACGGTAGGCGAGATGTCCATGATCGACGGGCAACCGCGTTTTGCCAGTTGTATCGCGGTGGAACATTCCACGCTGGCTGTTCTGACGCGGGAGAATCTGGCCAGGATCATTCTGGAGCAGCCCATTCTGGGGGCCAAGATCCTCATGGAACTGGTGATGATGCTGTCCCAGCGCCTCAGACAAACCAGCGCGCGTCTGGTGAGTTACATGGATCGGGAAGACGAATCCAAGGTCTGAGGCGGGGGCCGGGGACGGCGTTTGACGTCAGCCATGTCACACAAGTACTGACGGAATGCTGAATAGGCGGTATTTTTCAGTTATCTGAAGATTGGTTTATAAGAGCAATCTGCCGGTTTTTCATGGCAGAATAACGGCGGTCTTTAATTAAGGAGGAGTCTTTCATGCAAATAAAAAACGGCAAGGACTTTTGGGCTGGGCTCATGTACTTGGCATTTGGTGCCGCGTTCATGCTCGTCGCCCGGAACTATGCCATGGGGTCGGCGCTGCGGATGGGCCCGGCTTATTTTCCAACAGTACTCGGTGGCATTCTGGTGGTGTTGGGATTGACCGTCTTCGTACGGTCGTTCACTTCGCACATCATCCATTCCTGGCGCATTTTCAAGTTCAACTTCAGGACCTTCATCCCGGCGGTGGTCATCGGCATACCGGCGTTTATGTGGCAGAAGGAAATGTATGCCGCCGGCGGCCAGTGGCTGGTCTATGCCGTCAACGGTGCCGGCATCCTGCTGTTCTTTGCTTCGTTCGGCAAACGCTCGTTGTTCCAGATCCTGGTGATGACCATCCTTTTCGGCTACATGCTGAAACCGCTGGGCCTGGTGATCTCGACCATCGTGCTGATCCTGGGTGCTGCGAAAGCAGGGCATGAGTTCAAGTTCAAGGAAGTGGCGATCATGGCGGTCGTGCTGGCCATCTTCTCCTCCCTGGCGTTCGTCAAGGGACTGGGCTTGCCGTTTCCGATCTGGCCGGACTTGGGGAATTAATCCATGGAACTCTTACATAACCTCGCAATCGGCTTTGGCGTCGCACTGACGCTGACCAACCTGTGGTACGCGTTCATTGGCTGCCTGCTCGGCACGCTGATCGGCGTACTTCCCGGCATCGGGCCTTTGGCCACGATCGCCATGCTGCTGCCCGTGACCTTCACGCTCAACCCGACCTCGGCGTTGATCATGCTGGCCGGCATCTACTACGGCGCCCAGTACGGCGGTTCGACCACGGCCATCCTGGTGAACATTCCGGGTGAAACCTCCTCGGCCATCACCACGCTGGACGGCTACCAGATGGCAAGGCAGGGGCGTGCAGGTCCTGCGCTCGGTATCGCCGCCATCGGTTCGTTCATCGCCGGATCGATTGCCACCCTGGTGATCGCCGTCGCGGCGCCTCCCCTGGCTGAAGTGGCACTGAAGTTCGGTCCTGCCGAATACTTCTCGCTGATGGTGCTCGGTCTGGTCGGCGCGGTGGTGCTGGCGCACGGCTCGGTGCTCAAGGCCATCGCCATGATCATCCTCGGCCTGCTGTTCGGACTGGTCGGAACCGATGTGAACTCCGGTGTCGCGCGCTTCTCTTTCGGCGTGTCGGAGCTGACTGACGGCCTCGGCTTTGTCGGCATCGCCATGGGTATGTTCGGCTACGGCGAAATCATCCTGAACCTCGAGAAGGGTCAGGAAACGGAAGAAGTCTTCACCGCCAAGGTCGGCAAGTTGCTGCCGAGCTGGGATGAGTTCAAGTACTGCACGCCGTCCATCATTCGCGGCACGGTGTTGGGCTCGCTGCTCGGTATCCTGCCTGGCGGTGGTGCATTGCTGGCGGCTTTTGCGGCCTACGCGGTGGAAAAGAAGTTGACCAATGATCGCGAGAAGTTCGGCGAAGGCAACATCCGCGGCGTGGCGGGACCGGAGTCGGCCAACAACGCCGGCGCCCAGACCTCGTTCATCCCGATGCTGACGCTGGGCATTCCGTCCAACGCCATCATGGCGCTGATGATCGGCGCGATGATGATCCAGGGTATCGCCCCCGGACCGCAGGTGATGACGGAACGTCCGCAACTGTTCTGGGGCATGATCGCCAGCATGTGGGTGGGTAACGCGATGCTGGTGGTTCTGAACCTGCCGCTGGTGGGGATGTGGATCAAGCTGCTGACCATTCCCTACCGCATCCTGTTCCCGTCGATCCTGCTGTTCTGCACGATCGGTGTGTACTCGGTGCAGAACAGCGCCTTCGACTCCATCCTGACTGCACTGTTCGGCCTGTTCGGCTACATCTGCGTCAAGACCGAGAGCGAGCCCGCCCCGATGCTGCTGGGTTACATCCTCGGACCACTGATGGAGGAGAACCTGCGGCGGGCCATGCTGCTGTCGCGCGGTGATCCGATCGTGTTCTTCCAGCGCCCGATCAGCGCAGTGATGCTCGTTCTGGCCATCCTGCTGCTGCTGATCATCGTGCTGCCGAACGTGCGGAAGACGCGCGAGGAAGCATTCGTCGAAGAAGACTGAGCGACGCGTGGTTTCAAAAAAAGGGACGCAGATTTCTGCGTCCCTTTTTCTTTGGCGCTGCGGTTTCCTGCTATGTGCCGGTGCCGTCGCGCTTCCGTTCAGCGATGGCGGCCCTGCACCCAGAGCACGTCCGTCCCGGGCGCATCGTGGAGACGGTTGAGTACCCGGCCCATGACGAACAGCAGGTCCGACAGGCGATTGAGGTAGACACGCGACGCATCGCTGACCGGTTGTTCCCGGGCCAGCGTCACGACGGTGCGCTCGGCGCGGCGGCAGATGGTGCGTGCCAGGTGCGCCATGGCAGCAGCCCGCGTGCCGCCCGGCAGAATGAATTCCTTCAGCGGGGGCAGGTCGGCATTGAGGCGGTCCACCAGCGCTTCCAGGCGCTTGGTCTGTGCCTCGGTGATGCTGGTGTGGCCGGGAATGCTCAGTTCGCCGCCGAGATCGAACAGGTCATGCTGGATGGCGGTCAGGGCATCGTGCACCATGTTCCCGGGAAGATCGGCTTCGCCGCTTGCCGCAGGCAATTCCGCAATCAGCACGCCGATGCACGAGTTCAGTTCGTCCACGTCGCCCAGGGCGGCCACGCGCAGGTCATCCTTGGGCACGCGCGAGCCGTCGCCGAGGCCGGTTTCGCCAGCGTCGCCGGTGCGGGTGTAGATCTTGGTGAGGCGATGTCCCATGGCGTCATTCGTAGTGATGAAGGCGAAGCAATATATCACGCGTCATTGGTCTGCCCGGCGGCCTGCTAACATCCTGACTCGCCGTCCGGAATCTCTTCGCGGCGGTCACAATCAGGACTCACCATCAGAAAGCCCGCATGAGACCTGCCCGGTTGGCATTGATCGTTGTCGTCGCCGTGCTCATCGCGATGTTCCTCGCGTTCGACCTCGGGCGCTATCTGAGCATCGACTTTCTGCGGACCAGTCAGGCCGCCATCGCAACGGCCTACGCGCAGCACCCGCTTCTGACCTCGGCGGCCTATTTCGGCATTTATGTTCTGATCGCCGCCCTGTCGATTCCGGGGGCGACGATTCTCACCTTGGGCGGCGGCGCCATATTCGGTCTCTTGTGGGGAACCGTCCTGGTGTCCTTTGCGTCGACCATCGGGGCGACGCTGGCATTCCTGGCCAGCCGTTTCCTGTTTCGGCAAGCCGTGCGCGCGGCGTTCAGCAGGCGGGTCGAGGCCATCGACGCCGGTATCGCGCGGGACGGTGCGTTCTACCTGTTCGCACTGCGCCTGGTGCCGGTTTTTCCGTTCTTCCTGGTCAACCTCGCCATGGGCCTGACCGCACTGCCGGTGCGCACTTTTTACTGGGTCAGCCAGGTCGGCACCTTGCTCGGCACGCTGGTCTACATCAATGCCGGCACGCAACTGGCGCAGATCGATTCGGTGCGCGGACTGCTGTCCCCGGGACTGATCGCCTCATTCGTCGTGCTGGGTTTCTTTCCGCTCATTGCCAGGAGGGTCGTGACCATGCTGCAGTCGCGTCGTGTTTATTCGAAGTGGCAGCGTCCCCGGCAGTTCGATCGCAACCTGATCGTCATCGGCGCCGGTTCGGCCGGCCTGGTATCGGCCTATATCGCGGCGGCGGTTAAGGCGAAGGTCACGCTCGTCGAAAAGCATCGCATGGGCGGCGATTGCCTCAATACCGGTTGCGTGCCGTCGAAGGCGCTGATCCGCACGGCGCGCTTTCTGGCGCAGGCGCGGCGCGTGCAGGCTATCGGCCTGCGTTCGGCGACGGTGGACTTCGATTTTGGCGAGGTCATGGAACGGGTGCAAAAGGTCGTGGCCGACATCGAACCTCACGACTCCGTGGAGCGCTACACGTCGCTAGGCGTGGAATGCCTGCAGGGCGAGGCGCGCATGGTCTCGCCGTGGAGTGTCGAGATTCGCAGCCCGTCGGGCGAGGTCCGGACCCTCACCACGCGGTCCATCGTGATCGCCGCCGGGGCGCGGCCATTCATACCGCCGATTCCCGGCATCGATGACGTGGATGTCCTGACCTCCGACAACATCTGGGGACTGCGCCAGTTGCCGCGTCGCCTGGTGGTGCTGGGCGGCGGGCCGATCGGTTGCGAACTGGCGCAGTGCTTCGCGCGCCTGGGTTCGGACGTCACGCAGGTCGAAATGCTGCCGCGGCTGATGATTCGCGAAGACCCGGAGGTGTCCGCACTGGTCGAGCGTCGCTTCCGGGACGAGGGCGTGCGCGTGCTGACCGGCCACAAGGCCTTGCGCTTCGTCACGGCAGGTGGCCGCAAGCAACTGATCGCCGAGCATCAGGGGCAGGAGGTGGTGATCGAATTCGACGCCGTGCTGTGCGCCGTCGGACGCGTTGCCAATACATCCGGATACGGGCTCGAGGAACTGGGCATTCCCGTCACGAAACAGCGCACGGTCGAAGTGAACGAATTCCTGCAGACCGTCTATCCCAACATCCTCGCCTGTGGCGACGTGGCCGGTCCCTACCAATTCACGCACACCGCCGCGCACACCGCCTGGTATGCCGCGGTCAACGGGCTGTTCGGCGGATTCAAGCGCTTCAAGGTGGATTATTCCGTCGTGCCCTGGGCCACGTTCACCGAACCCGAAGTGGCGCGCGTCGGCTTGAACGAGACCGAGGCGCGCGAACAGGGCATTGCCTTCGAAGTGACGACCTACGACATTGGCGATCTGGATCGCGCCATCGCCGATGACGAGGCATACGGCTTCGTGAAAGTGCTGACGGTACCCGGCAAGGATCGCGTGCTGGGAGCCACCATCGTCGGCGAGCATGCCGGTGAGCTCATAGGCGAGTTCATTACCGC
>CANIIN010000218.1 GCA_947467405.1 Betaproteobacteria bacterium
AGGCAAGCTCAACAATGGGCTGGCGGGCGGCCTCGTGCCGGAGATAGAGGAGATGAAAGCCAAGCTGGGCGTGCAGATCGAGAACATCATGTACAAGGGCGGCGCGCCCGCAGTCACGGCCTTGAGCGCCGGAGAGGTGCAGCTGATGTTCGCCGGTATCTTTCAGGCGCTGCCGATGGTCCAGGGCGGCAAGGCCAAGGTACTTGCCTACACGGGACTCAAGCGTCACCAGGCCATGCCGGATGTTCCGACCCTTGCTGAAAGCGGATTTCCAGGTTACTCGGCCGGGTTCTGGCTTGGCCTGTTCGGTCCGGGTGGCTTGCCTGCGGAGCTTGCCCAGAAGCTGAATCGGGAAATTCGGGAGATGAACCAGAATCCGGAAACACTGGATCGCTACAAGGCGCAGGGCTATGAAGTCTACGACGTGACACCCGAGGGCACGAGGGAGACGATGCTCGATTTCTCCCGTCGCGCACAGGTTGTCGTGCAGCGATTGGGAATCAAACCTGAATAGGGGAAAACGATGAGTGGGAACGCTGCGGAAAAACTGGCACCGGGATACAAGGCACCCGATCTTGCCATGGTTGGCAAGGTTCACCTCGACAAATACTTGGCGACCAATGGAGAGACGGGCTACCTGTGGAACGGGGTAACTTGCCTGGTCATGACTACTATCGGCCACAAGAGCGGTGAGCCTCGCCAGCACCCAATCATCTTCAGTCGCGATGGCAATAATTTCGTGGTCATCGCGTCAAAGGGCGGCAGTCCGGAGCACCCTTTGTGGTATCTGAACCTCAGCAAGAATCCCCGTGTCACCTTGCAGATCAAGGGCAGGAAGTTCGAGGTGATCGCGAGAACGGCGAAGTCGCCGGAACGGGAGCGCCTTTGGAAAGAGGCTGCCAAGGCCTGGCCGAATTACGATGTTTATGTCACCAGGACGTCACGCGAAATCCCGGTTGTTGTGCTTGAACCCGTCTTCCCGCCCGCCTGAGTGACTTTAAATTTGCAACGTCAAAGGAACAGTTTTGCCTAAGATTACTTTCATAGAACACGGTGGAAAGATTCACACCGTCGAGGTGCAGTCAGGTATCAGCGTGATGCAGGCGGCAGTGGATAACATGGTCCCGGGAATTGTCGCGGACTGCGGAGGGACGTGCAGTTGTGCCACCTGTCATGGTTACATTGACCCGGACTGGTTTTCGCTCACGGGCGGCATGGGGGAGTCCGAAAGCGGTATGCTGGACGGCAACGCTTACCAGCAAGCGACGAGTCGCCTGACTTGTCAGGTCAAGGTGACCGACGCGCTTGATGGCCTCGTCGTCCGATTGCCTGTCTCTCAGTACTAGGTTTTCAGCGCAAAACCGGGCTATCGATGATCCTTGAGGATGAGGTCGGCGCCTTTTTCGCCGATCATCATTGCCGGTGCATTGGTGTTGGCCGAGGGCATGACCGGCATGATGGACGCGTCGATCACGCGCAACCTGCTTGTTCCACGAACTTTTAATGTAGGGTCGACGACGGACCTGGCATCACTGCCCATGCGGCAGGTGGCCACTGCATGAAACCCGATTCCTGATTGCGCGCGGATCTCGTCTGCCCATTCTTCGTCATTTCGCATTGGCCGTGCCGGTGCATTGAGACCGGCGATAAAAGGTTTCATGCTCGGAGCCTCAAAAATACTATCGACAAATCGCAGGCCCTTGATCATCGCAGTCATGTCCGACGGGTCACCGTAAAGGCGATGGTCGATTACCGGGTTGTCCTGCGGATTCGGGCTTCTGAGGCGAATCTCGCCGCGACTCTTCGGAGGTGAGACGTTTGTGAATACGCTGATTCCAGGCCGCGAATGGGGTTTGCGAGTGTTCCGGTCCATGCAGAATGGACCGAACTGCATCTTGATATCAGGATCGGGCAGATCGGGATCCGATCGGTAGTAAGCCATCGCGTGCACGGGTGGCGTGGTCAGGAGTCCCTTTCCGAACAACAGGTAGTTCAGCAGGTGTCCCGGGAGTTGTGCTGGCCCAGCCATGGAGTTGTAGGTCGGAATATTGACAAAGCGACTGCTGGCGTAACTTGCATGCTCTTGAAGGTTCTTGCCGACTTCCGGCGAATCCACGCACACTGCTATCCCCATCGACTGGAGATGGGCGCCGGGACCAATCCCTGACCTCAGCAGAACAGGAGCAGATTGAATTGACCCCGCGCTGACGATGACTTCGCGACTTGCGCGGCATTCCTCGTCTCGGCCTTCATGTGTGAATCGAACGCCGACGGCAGTCGTGCCTTCCATGATCACCTTGTCGACCAGCGCGCCTGTAAGCACTGTCAGGTTTGGCCGATTCCTGGCGGGCTCGATGTGTGCCCTTGCGGAACTCCAGCGCTGGCCATTGCGCTGCGTGACGAGATTGACGAAGGTTCCGTCGATGTCGCCGGCGCAATAATCCGGGACCTGCCGCAATCCAACTTCGGTGCAGGCTTTGACGAAGGTATCGGCCAAGGGGTGCTTCATCCGCAGTGGGGATACGGTGAGAGGGCCGCCCTGCGCATGCGTTTGGGCGGGGCTGCCGCGGTAGTCCTCCGATCGCAGAAAGTAGGGCAGCACTTCATCCCAAGACCAGCCATGACAGCCGTTTTCGGCCCATCCGTCATAGTCATGTTTCGCGCCCCTGATATAGACCATGCCGTTGATGGAGGAACCGCCGCCCAGCATCTTTCCGGCAAACCACATCCCGACCCGGTTGTTCGCGCTTGGATCGGGTTCGGTGGTGTGTATCCAGTCCACCTCGGGGTTGCCCATCAGTTTTGAGGCCCCTGCCGGCATCTTGACGAAGAACCTGTCGCTGGGAGGTCCGGCCTCCAGCAGCAGAACCCTATATGCCGAATTTTCGCTGAGCCGATTGGCAAGCACGCATCCGGCACTACCGCCACCCACAATGACGAAGTCTGCTTCCCTGCCCATTAATCCGTTCCTTTGGTGATGAGTCGTTCCAGTTCAATGTTCCTGCGCTGCACTTGTTTAGCATGAGAAGGCGCGAGGACGGGACTCTGATATCTCAATAGTCTTACTGGGCATAATTTATGTATTGAGGTTGCGACGCATTCACATCAAGTTGACACTAGCTCTCGCCGATGAATCACGAATGAATTGCGGGGGTTGGAACATCATGCTGCGGGACAAGCGCCTCGGTTACGATATCCGGGAACTCACGATCGGAAACGTTGTGGCCCGCCAAGCGGAGCGCTTCGGGGACAAGCACTACCTCACTTTTCTGCCTGACAGATTGCAGTTCACGTTCGCGCAATTGCACAGCGTCACGAGCAGCGTTGCCAATGGCTTGCGCTCGCTTGGTCTGTCACGGGGTTCCAATGTCGCCATGCTCATGGAAAATTGTCCAGAGTCCCTGTTTGCATTGATCGCAGTTGGGAAAATCGGTGGAATCGCGCTGCCGATCAATGCAGGTGCAAGAGGTGCGCAACTTCGCTATTTCATAGACTTTTTCGATGCCGTCGCGATCATCGTCGAAGAGCATCTCCTTGAGCGAGTGCTGGAGATACTCCCGAATCTGTCGAAATTGAATACAGTCGTGGTGATTCCTCAAGGCAGTGTAATGCCCGAGATCGAGTCGGGGCGACTCATGGGAAAAATACTTTTGTCCTATCGCGAGCTGGAGTCTCACAAGGACGCGTTTACGGATGCGGGAGCCAGATTCAGCGATCTCGCGATGCTGGCCTTCACGTCCGGGACGACCGGGCCATCGAAGGGCAACATGCATACTCAGGCCAAATGCCTGCTCAACCCGATTAGCCATCTGGAGAACTGGAAGGCGACTTCGGACGATATCTTCTACACGGCTTTGCCGGCATTTCACACCAATGCCTTGCATGCCACGCTCTATCCCGCACTCGCCATCGGTGGGTCTGCAGTCCTATCGCGCCGGTTTTCCGCGAGCAACTTCTGGCGCGAACTGCGTGAGACCAAGGCAACAGCCGTTAATCTGCTCGGTTCCATGTCGAACATGCTATGGGCGCAAAAGCCGGATCCGGAGGACAGAAAGCATTTCCTGCGCATTTGCAGCGCGGCGCCCGTGCCGTCGTTTTACGTGGAGTTCGAGGAACGTTTCGGGTTGAAGATGATCAGCGCCTATGGACTGACTGATTTCGGAGCTCCCGCATCCTTGCCGCTTGACAGTCCCATCGAGAAGAAACGTGCAGTTGGCAAGGCGCGGACAGGTTGGCAGATTCGCATCATCGATGATGATGATTTCGATATGCCCACCGGTCAGGTCGGCGAGATCGCCCTACGAACGGATAACCTCTGGGAGGCCTCGCTCGGCTATTACAAGATGCCGGAGCGGACGCTCGAAGCTTACAGAAACGGCTGGTGGCACACTGGTGACCGCGGATATCTCGATGACGACGGCTATCTCTGGTTCGTGGATCGCAAGAAGGATGCAATTCGGCGGCGTGGGGAAAACATATCTGCCTTCGAAGTCGAGCAGATCATGGCGACACACGATTCGGTGGCCGATGTCGCCGTATTTCCCGTGCAGTCGGAAATGAGCGAGGAAGAAGTCTGTGCGGTGGTGGTCTTCCGCGAGGGTAAGCAGTCAACCGAGGCTGAATTGATCGAGCACTGCCGCATCAACATGGCCTATTTCATGGTGCCGCGTTATCTGCGGATACTGCCGGAGCTGCCGCGAACGCTTACGCAGAAGGTGGAGAAATACAAGTTGAAGGAACAGGCCGATGCTGATCCATCCCTTCTCTGGGACAGGGAAAAGGCGGGAATTGTCATCCGGCGCGATAGTCGTTGAAATGCTTCAATGCAACAAAAAAGAAACCGCGGCCCTACACGATGATTTCATCGCGAGCGGCCCTTGCAACGCCAATAGGAGGAGTGCAGCAATGGAAAGCAGCAACCGGAAGGTGTTTGGCATCGGGAAGTCCCTAGCAGTCGGTATCGCTGGCGCGGCAGTCATGTTCGCATCGGGCGCCCTAAGGGCGCAGCAACTGCCTGACAAGATCAAGCTTGGCATTCTTGAAGCGCTGACCGGTCCTGCCGCTGGTGGCGCCGCACAAGGTTCGCTGCCCGCATACAAGCTCGCAATAAAGGAGCTCATGGATAGCGGTGGCAGACTAGCCGGGAGACCCTTTGAGGTGGTCTTTGCCGACAATGCCTCCGATCCGACCCAGACCACTAACGAGGCAAGGCGGCTAACGACCAGGGAGGGCATTCACATTGCGCTTGGTCCAAATATTACGGGCCTGAACATGGCGGCGTCCCCGATATTTGCCCAGAGCAAGATCGTGTCCATCGGCGTGGCCGCTGGTTCAAGCTTTACTCCACAGGTCGCTCCTTATGCCTTCGTCAATTTTTACAACTCCAAGGCTTACTCTGGCGCCATTGCGAATTACCTGTCCGAAACGCTGAAGGTCAAATCGGTGGCGCTTCTCGCCGGCGACGGGGCGACAGACAAGGCAGTCCTGCAGGATATGCGGACCGCACTGACTGCCAGGGGCATCACGGTGACCGGCGAGCAGCAGCATGAAACCCGCGCCGCCGACATGACGCCG
>CANIIN010000219.1 GCA_947467405.1 Betaproteobacteria bacterium
AAATCACGACAGACCGCCGACTGGATCGCGTTCAACGCGGGCAAGAAAAGCATCAAGCTCGAAGACCGGACCGAACTCGAGCGGCTCGTCATGGCCGCTGACGTCCTGATCGACTGTGCTGGCAGCGCGATGACCCTTCCGAACGCCTGCGCGCTCAATCCGCGCCTCGTCCATGCGACGCTGTCGCCGTTCGGCGCCTCGGGTCCGAAGTCCTCCTGGCGCGGCGGCGAACTCGTCGGACAGGCTGCGGGCGGCATCCTGCATATGTCCGGGAGCGCTGAATGGCCGCCCGCGCGGCTGGGCTTTCCGCTGGCGACCGGAATGGTCTCCGCGCAGGCGATGACCGGCGTGCTGCTGGCACTGGCGGCACGAGTCCGCTCCGGTCGCGGCGCGCGCATCGATGTATCCATGCAGGAAGCGGTCGCCAATCTCCTGTTCGGCGCGCAGTCGGCAGCGCACGTCGAGAACATCGCCCATGGACGCGGCCCCGCTCACCTCGGCGCCGGCATGGCGCGGCGCCGCGGCATATGGCGCTGCAAAGACGGTTTTCTCGCCTTTAACGTCAACGCCGGACTCGGCCAGGGACGCAAGAACGAACCGACCTTCGCCTGGATGGAGGAAGCGGGATTCGCTGAGGTGGCGGCCCTGCGCGAGGTCGATTGGGAAGCGGTCAGTGTGGCATCGATCCCGCAGCCGCAGCTGGACGCGTGGGAGGCGATCTTCGAGCGTTTCTTTCTCACGCAGACCAAGGAACAGGTCAGCCGCGCCAGCGTAAAGCACCACATGCTGTTGGCGGTCTTCAATGACATGGCCGATATCGCCCGCGACCCGGTTCTAATCGAGCGCGCCGCCTGGGTGCCGGTCGAACTGCCCGACGGCCACGCGGGTGACATGGTCGGCACGCCATTTCGGTCCACCGCGTACCGCGTGCAACTGGACGGCCGCATCGCACGACGCGGGGAGCATCGTGACGAAGTGCTCCGGACATGGACTGAGCAAAAGAACCCGCCCCCTGCTGGCGCGCGCGCGGCAACAGGCCTGCCGCTGGCGGGCCTGCGCGTGCTCGATTTCTCCTGGGCCATCATCAACCCGCTGACCACCAAGTACCTGGCGATGTTCGGCGCGGACGTGATCAAGCTCGAATGGCGCAAGCGTCCCGACCCGACACGCATGAGCGGTCCGTTTCCGCTCGGCAAACCCGGCATCGACATGAGCGCCTCGTTCGTGAACATCAACGCGAGCAAGCGCAGTGCCGCGTTCAACATCACCGATGCCGGCCTGCGCGACACGATCCTGAAGATGGCCGCGACGGCCGACATGGTGCTGGAGAACTTCGTGCCGGGAACGCTCGCGAAGTACGGCTTCGACTACGACAGCCTGCGCGCGGTGAATCCGGACCTCATCATGCTGGGCAGTTCGCTGGCCGGTCAGACCGGTTCGCTCGCCAGGCAGCCCGGCCTCGGCAGCCATCTGCAGGCCATGGCCGGCATCGACCTCGTCACCGGTTATCCGGAGGGGCCGCCCGGAGGGCCCAGCCAGGTCATGCCCGACTTCATCGGCCCATGGCTGGTCATCGCCGCGCTGCTCGCCGCGCTGGAGCATCGACGGCGCACGGGGGAAGGCCAGTACATCGATCTGTCGCAGTACGAGTCCATACAGACCTTCCTGCGGCCACTCATGATCCGCTACCGGCTGCACGGCGTGGCGCCGCAGCGCCAGGGGGCGAGCGGTTCGCCAGCCCTGTGCCCCGAGGGCCTCTACCCCTGTGCGGACGACGACCGCTGGATCGCCATCACCGTCGAGGACGACGCGGCCTGGATGCGCCTGCATGCACAACTGCCGACGGCCATCGCGTCCCGGTTTCCGGCGCGGATGACGAGCGACGAACGCGTCGCGCAGCGCGCGGCGCTCGACGAAGCGCTGGCCGCATGGACCCGCGACCAGGATCCCGCCGCGCTGACCGAACGACTTCAGTCGCAGGGCATCGCGGCCTCGCCGGTCAACAATGCAATCGACCTGCGCGACGACGCGCAACTGCGCCACCGCGAGCACTATCGATTCGTGGAGCATGCGCGGATCGGGCGCGTGCCGGTGGATGCCCCGTCGTTCCGCATCGACGGCATCGAACCGCACATCATTGCCGGCCCGACCTACGGCTCGGCCACGCGCGCGGTGCTGCAGGAATGGATCGGCCTCGATGCCGCCGCTATCGACGCGCTGATCGCATCGGGAGCGATCGAGACGCGTTAGCGGACGCGCGGACTGCGCCTACGTTTTCTTGCCGAACCCGCCAACGCGCTCCTTGAAATCGGGCGAGCGGCCGGGGTGGTTGTAGAGCTCGAATGCCAGACCCGCATCGAGCGGCAGTGCAGCCGTTTCGCGCAGCATGCGCTTGTAGCCGAAATTCGAGAACCAGGCATTGGCGAGGATGGCCTTCACCAGGGCCTCGACCTCGGCATCGAGCCGCTCGTCGGGAACGACCCGGTTCACCAGGCCCATTTCACGCGCGACGGCCGCCGGGAATTGCTGCGCCGTGAACATCATTTCCTTGGCGAACGCCGTGCCGATCCTGCGCGGCAGGCGCTGCGTGATGCCCCAGCCGCCGATCATTCCCCATTTGCCGTGCGTGTCGGCGAAGCGCGCTGACTCGGCCGCGACGACGAGATCGCAGCCCAGCAGCAGTTCAAGCCCGCCGGTCATGCAGTGGCCCTGCACGGCAGCGACCACGGGCTGCGGCAGCTTGCTCAGTTTCTCGATGGTCTTGGCCTTCGACTGAACGCCGCCTCCCTTGCCGCCTGACGTGGCGATGTCCTTGAGATCGGCGCCCGCGCAAAACGAGCGCCCCGCGCCGCGGAGCACCACGCAGCCGATCGAATCGGTCTTCGTTGCGAGGTCGTCCAGTTGCGCGTCGAGTTCCTCGAACAGCGCCGTGTTCAGCGCATTCAGCGAATCCGGGCGATTCAGGGTCAGGATGGCGCAGCCGTCCTTGTCGTTGCGCAACAGTGTTGAATCCATGGTCTTCCCTTCGAATGTTATTCAGTGAATCAGCAAGGCGTTGCACTCACCAGCCGGCGTGGTCCGCCGCGCGCAGGTAATGCGCATCGGCATTGCCCAGCCACGACTGGTCGAGCATCGCGCGCTTGAGCCAGATGTGGGAGTCGTATTCCCAGGTGAAACCGATGCCGCCGTGATACTCGAGGGCGCTGCGCGCGGCCTCGAGGTAGCGCTGGCCGACATGCGCCTTGGCCAGCGACGCGGCATGCGTCGCTTGCGCGGGATCGCTGTCCTGCGCGTAGGCGCCGAACCAGTACATGCCGCGACAGGGCTCGACTTCGTTGGCCAGGTTGGCGAGTTGATGGCGCAGCGCCTGGAAGCCACCGATTTTTCGCCCGAACTGCTCGCGGACCTTGGCGTACTCCACCGCCATGTCGAGGCAGCGTGATGCGCCGCCGAATGCGTCGGCCGCGATGATGGCGAGGCCGGCATTGAAGGTCTTCTCCGCAGCGTCTGCCGGTGCGGCCAGGCGTTCACAGGCCACGTTGTCGAAGTGCAGGTCGCCCATGGGGCGGGTGCGATCGATGCCGGCCAGCGCCTCGATCCGCACACCCTCGCCATGCAGGTCGACCACGGCCAGTTCGCCGCCCTTCAGTCCGACGACGGCGATATCGGCCGACGCGGCACAGGGTGCAAACCGCTTCACGCCGGACAAGGACTTGCCGCCCTCGAGCGTCCAGGCATCCGGCGTCCAGCGTGCGCCGTCCTCGGCGAAGGCGATGGTTGCGATCTTCCGGCCGCTGGCGAGATCCGGCAACCAGCGGGCCTTCTGCGCCGCGTCGGTCGATTGCCCGATTGCATGCGCCGCCAGCCAGTGACCGTGGAGCGGCACCGGCGCCGCCGCACGACCGAGCATTTCCGACGCGAGCGCGAGATCCACCACGCCCAGGCCGAGGCCGCCGTGGGCCTCCGCCACGCCGATGCCGGCCATGCCCTGGTCGGCCAGCAGCCGCCAGAGTTCCGTGTCGAGATCGCCCTTGGCGTCGATGAAGGCATGCAGCGAGCGCGAATCGCAACGGTCGGCGAGCACCCGGGCCAGCGCCTCCTGCATGGCCTTCTGTTCTTCAGAGAGCAAGAAATTCATTTTGTTTTCCTTATTCGCGCGGCAGGCCGAGGCTGCGCTCGGCGATGATGTTCCTCTGAATGTTCGATGCACCCCCGGCGATCGCCAGCACCATCGAGGACATGAACAACTGCACCCAGCGGTCGGATCCGCGGCGCGACTCGCGCGTCGAATCGAGGTCGAGCAGCATCAGGTCGTCCCCCGCCAGCCGCGCGCCCAGCAGCGCCATCTTCTGCGCAATGTCGCTGCCGTAGAGCTTCATGAGCGAGCGGAATATGCCCGGGTTTTCGCCTGCGGCCTCCATCGAGGTCTGTCGGTACCCCGAGTAACGCATCGACTCGACGTGGCCCTGGATCACCGCGAGCTGACGGCGGATCTCCGGGCTTTCAATGGCGGGCCGGCCGTCGTACTGCGCGCGCTTGGCGAACTCGACCAGCCATGCAAAGTGCGCCGACGCCCAGTCCACGCCGCGTCCCGACGAACGCTCGTGCTTGAGGGTCACCGTCGAAACCTTCCAGCCTTCGCCGGGCTTGCCGACGATCCAGTCGGTGGGCGTCTCGGCATTATCGAAGAACACCTCGCAGAACTCGCTCTGCCCCGTGATCTGCTTGATGCGGCGGATCTTCACGCCGGGCTGTTGCAGGTCCAGCAGCAGGTACGAGATGCCCTTGTGCTTGGGCGCCTGCGGGTCCGTGCGCACCAGCACGAACATGTACTTCGCCATGTACGCGAACGAACTCCAGATCTTCTGCCCGTTGATCACCCACTTGTCGCCGACCCGTTCCGCGCGCGTGCGCAGCGAGGCGAGGTCGCTGCCCGCACCCGGTTCGCTGTAGCCCTGCGCCCAGTAGTACTCGCCGCTCAGCGTCTTGGGAATGAACATTTCCTTCTGCCATTCCGTGCCGCATTCGAGCAGCGTCCCCACCAGATTGCCCACGCCGACGTTGATCACCTCGCGCGGCGCATGCACGCGGGCGAATTCCTCGCCGATGATGCGGGCCCGGAGCAGATCGGCCGGTTGCTCGGAGCCGCCGTACTGCTTCGGAATGCCGCGATACAGGTACCCGCGCTCGGTCGCCAAGCGCCTGAACTCGGTGATCTGCGCATCGCGATCGGCGCCGTCGCGCGGCGGCCAGGACGCGGCGAGAAACGCCGCCACCTCGGCGCGATAAGCCCCGTATTGGGGGCCGTAAGAGAGATCCATGAATTTTCCTTTCGGTTGCCGCCGCATGGCGGCCCAGAGTCAATCAAGGGAATGCTGATCAAATCCTGAAAACAAAAACTCGTCGACAGGCTTGCTTCTGAAACAGGGTAAATACAAGGCTCAAATGATGGAGCCGCCGTCCACGACGATGTCGATACCCGTGGTGTAGTCCGATGCATCGGAGGCCAGAAACAGCGCCGCCCCGCCGATGTCAGCGGGTTCGCCCAGCCTTC
>CANIIN010000220.1 GCA_947467405.1 Betaproteobacteria bacterium
CAGGCCGGCGGGTCCGGCGATGCCGTTCCAGATGACGGCGTTGAAGTCCGGCACACCGGCCGCTTTCATGCCCGGGTACTGCGGCGTAGTCGCCCAGGTGTTCTCGGAGCTCACCGCAATGATGCGAATACGCCCGCCTTCGACCTGCGGGAACAAGACGGTGCTCACGTCGAAGGTGGCGTGCGAATCGCCCGCTGCCACGGCGCGCGCATTGTCGGCCGAGCCCTTGTACGGCACGTGCAGCACCGACAGGTTCAGGCGCTGCGATAGCAGTTCCAGCGACAGGTGTGCCAGCGAGCCCACGCCGTAGGACGAGAAGTTCAGCTTGCCGGGGTTGGCCTTGATGTAGCTGATGAGTTCAGCCAGCGTCTTGACCGGCATCTTTTCGATGTTGACCGCCAGGTACATCGGCAGCGCGACAGTCTCGCCGATCATGGTGAGGTCCTTGCGGATATCGTAAGGCGGGTTGGCCTGAGCCGAAATCACCGCGACGGTGGAGGTCAGGTTGATCAGCGAATAGCCGTCCGCTGCCTGGGTCTTGATGGCCTGCATGGCGGGCACGGACGCCGCGCCCGGACGAGCGTCAATGATGATCGACTGGCCGAGTTCGCTCTGCATGCGCGGCGTCATGGAACGCAGGATGGTGTCGGATGAACTACCCGCCGGAAACCCGAGAATGATACGGATGGGTTTGTTGGGATACGCCTGTGCGGCCGCCAGGTGCGTGACCGAGAACAATGCCAGTCCGGCGAGGATGGGAAGAAGACGCTTCATTGATTGACCTCCTTGAATGATCTTTTTGTATGAAAGACGATGAACACTGAACCCGCTGGACCGCCGATGGTAAAGCGACTTTCCGATGTTTACTGGGGCTGGTAATTGACCATTTTCGCCGCTTCGGCCAGGAACGCATGGTCCCTGGCGATGAAGTCCCGGAAGTATTCCGGCGTCGAACCGATCGGTACCGAACCGGTACTCTCGACCCATTTCTTCATGTCCGGCTCGAGGACCACCGCGACGATTTCCTTGTTCATGCGGTCGACGATGGGCTTTGGCGTCCTGGCTGGAAACCAGAAGCCCGTGTTCGTCGCAAAGGACATGTTCACCCCCTGCTCATAGGTCGTGGCAGCATTGGGAAACATGGCCAGCCGCTCCTTGTCGGTGATGACCAGAATGCGCAGGCGACCACTGTCGATCAACGCCTTGTAGGACGCCGGCGGATCCAAGGCAATCTGTATCTCCCCGGACAGCAGGCCCGTCTGCACCGGACCCGAACCCTTGTAGGGAACCACCAGACCATCGATACCGGCGGCCTTCTTGAACATCTCCGTCGCCAACGACGTCGGCGCAGTCGATCCTCCGAAATTCAACTTGCCCGGATTGGCTTTGACCCAGGTCTGGAGTTCCGCAATGTTCTTCGGCAGAAACGCGGCATTGACCATCACGGCAGACGGCCCGAATCGCGTCAGCGTGATCGGCTGCAAATCGCGAATCAGGTCAAATGGCAGGTTCTTCACCAGCGCCGGGGTGTAGCTCGAACCGCCCACCGCCAGGATGGTGTAACCATCGGGAGCCGACTTGATCACGAACTCGGTGCCGATAACGCCTTCTGCGCCCGCCTTGTTTTCCACAATGACGCTTTGCCCGAGACGCGAGGTCAAGCGCTGCGCCAGCATGCGCGTGCCGACGTCGATCGATCCGCCCGCTGCAAAGGGAACAATCATCCGGATCGACTTGCCAGGATAGTCCTGCGCGAAAGCCGTGCCCATTCCATTGATCGGCATGGAACCGAGCGCGGCGCAAGCGAACAGGGCGTTCGCTGCCAATCGGGAAGCAATCCGCCTGATGTTCATGAGAAAAACCTTCTTTGAGTAACCCGAGGCGGGTGGCAATCAGCGTTGTGCCTGGTCACCTGCCGCACCTGGCAATCAAACTCCTGGCAGGGACAGCCACGCCGCATGGCATGCCGACCTCACTTCGATCCAGAAGCCTGCTTTTCCATGTCGGCGAGTCGAGCCTCCAGCGCTTCGAGCTTCTCACGGGTGCGCGCCAGCACCTTGGCCTGAACGTCGAACTCGTCGCGCGTGACAAGATCAAGCCGGGAAAAGAACGACGTCATCATGACACGCACGTTCTTTTCGAGATCCTTTGCAGGGCTGGCTGCCAGTAGTTCTGATACCTTGGCATTGAGGTCATTGAGAAATCGGGGCTGGTCCATGGAAAAAGTCTACCACGGGGCCACCCCCCTTCAATGACCAGGGTCAGGAGATCCTGCCAACAGCACACGCCCGGAAATCGTGCGCAGCCCCGTGTCGCCGCACTGTCTTGGTGCAACAGTTTCTTCAATGCCTCCAGAAAACAATGCAAGTAATTGAAATGGTTTAATTTAAAACCTGGCATGACCCGTGCTCATATAACCGTTGCTATTTCCAACTTTAAAAGGTGCCTTCCATGAAAAAGCTTTTGATCGCCTCAGCAGTTGCTTCCGCGTTTGCAGTGCCGGGCGTTGTATTTGCCCAGGCCGCAGCCCCGGCAGCCGCCCCGGCCTCACCCCACACGTTTACCGCCAACGTGGGCCTGGTCACTGACTACCGCTTCCGTTCCATCTCCCAGACCTTCAACGGTCCGGCCATTCAGGGCGGTTTCGACTATTCCCACGCCAGCGGCTTCTACGCCGGCACCTGGGGCTCCAACGTCTACGGCGGCAGCAACTCCTCCGGACTGGGCACCAACTACTTCAACGGTGGTCTGGAATTGGATGTCTACGGCGGCTACAAGTGGAGCTACGGCGACCTCGGACTGGACGTCGGCGTGCTGACCTACAACTACCCCGGCGCCAAGTGGGGCGTGGCCACGCGCGACAAGTATGACAACACCGAACTGTATCTGGGCGGCACCTACAAGTGGTTCTCGGCCAAGTATTCGATGACTACCACCGACTACTTCGGCATCAAGACCAACACGGTCAGCGCGGCCTGCGGCGTGCTCTCCAGCGGCGCGGCCAGCACAGTCTGCGCGCCCACCCGTGCAGGTGGTTCCAAGGGTTCGGGCTATCTGGACCTCGGCGCCACGTATGAATTGGGCGAGGGTTTCAACCTGGTTGGCCACATCGGCAAGCTGACGGTCAAGAGCTACGGCCTGTTCAACTACACCGATTACAAGATCGGCGTGACCAAGGACTGGGCCGGCGTGACCTGGGGCGCTGCCTACATCGACAGCAACGCCAAGGCTGACGTGTATCGCACCGTCAAGGCCGAATCGGGCAACAACGTGGTCAAGGACACCAGCTCCGGCACGTTGGTTCTCTCGGTCAGCAAGACGTTCTAAATCTGCCATGTAAAAGGGCGGGCGGGGCACCTGCCCTCCCTTTTTTGATTCCAAATTGTTTAGGGAGCAGTCATGAAACTCGTTACGGCAATCATCAAGCCGTTCAAGCTCGACGAAGTGCGTGAAGCGTTGTCCGCCATCGGCGTACAGGGCATCACCGTCACCGAGGTCAAGGGCTTTGGCCGGCAGAAGGGGCATACCGAGCTTTATCGCGGAGCAGAGTACGTCGTCGATTTTCTGCCCAAAGTGAAGATCGAAGCCGCGATCAAGACCGAGATGCTTGATCAGGTCATTGAAGCCATCGAAAAATCTGCCAATACCGGAAAGATCGGCGACGGCAAGATATTCGTCTTCGAACTTGAACAAGTCGTCCGCATCCGCACCGGTGAAACCGGTTCGGAAGCGCTGTAAGGGAGATTCATGATGAAAAAACTACTGGTATTGCTCGCCGCCGTTGTGACGGTAGGCGCAGTAACGCTGTCGACACCGACCTGGGCCGCTGATTCGTCTACGGACAAGCCCGCGGCGTCCGCAGCGCCCGCCGCCACAGCCGAGGCCAAGCCGGCCGACGCCGCGGCACCTGCCGCTGCCGCGGCGCCGGCTGCAGCACCCGCTGCCGCCGCGCCGGTGCAGAAGATCGAGAAGGGCGACACGTCGTTCATGTTCGCCGCCACCGTGCTGGTCATCCTGATGACCATTCCCGGCCTGGCACTGTTCTACGGCGGCCTGGTCCGCTCCAAGAACATGCTGTCGGTGCTCATGCAGGTGTTCGTCACGTTCTCGCTGATGGCCGTGCTGTGGATGATCTACGGCTACAGCGTGGCATTCACCGAGGGCAACGCCTACTTCGGCGGCCTGTCGAAGATGTTCCTGTCCGGTATCACCGGCGACAGCGCGGCAGCGACCTTCAGCAAGGGCGTCTACATTCCCGAGATGATGTTCGTGGTGTTCCAGATGACCTTTGCAGCCATCACGCCTGCCCTGATCATCGGCGCCTTCGCCGAGCGCATGAAGTTCTCCGCGATGCTGATGTTCATGGTGCTGTGGTTCACCTTCGCCTACCTGCCGATGGCGCACATGGTGTGGTACTGGGACGGTCCTGATGCCTACCTCGATGCCAAGGCGGCTGAACTGGCTGCGACGCACGCGGGATTCCTGTTCCAGAAGGGCGCGCTCGATTTTGCCGGCGGCACGGTGGTTCACATCAACGCCGGTATCGCCGGTCTGGTCGGTGCCTTCATGGTCGGCCGTCGCGTCGGCTACGGCAAGGAAGCCATGACCCCGCACAGCGCCACGCTGACCATGGTCGGTGCAGCGCTGCTGTGGGTGGGCTGGTTCGGCTTCAACGTCGGCTCCAACCTGGAAGCCAACGGACTGGCCGGCATCGCCTTCATCAACACCTTCGGCGCAACCGCCATGGCCACGCTGTCCTGGATGTTCTTCGAATGGATCTTCAAGGGCAAGCCCAGCATGGTCGGTGCAGCATCCGGCGCGGTGGCAGGCCTGGTGGCCATCACCCCGGCGGCAGGCTTCGTCGGACCGATGGGCGCGCTGATCCTGGGTGCGATTGCCGGTGCGGTGTGCCTGTGGGCGGTCAATGGTCTGAAGAAGATCCTCGGTGCGGATGACTCGCTGGACGTATTCGGCGTGCACGGCGTCGGCGGCATCATCGGCGCGATCGGTACCGGCATCTTCGCCTCACCCTCCCTGGGTGGCCAAGGCGTCTACGACTATGTGGCCAACAAGGTCGGTGACTTCGACATGATGACCCAGGTCACCAGTCAGCTCTGGGCAGTCGGCACCGCCGTCATCTGGTCCGGCGTGGTCTCCTTCATCGCCTACAAGATCGTCGACATGGTCATCGGTCTGCGGGTCACGGAAGAAGAAGAACGCGAAGGCCTGGACATCAACACCCACGGCGAGTCGGCTTACCACCACTAGGCAACAGGTCTGCTCATGTCGTAAAGGAAGCGCTGATCAGGTCGCGAAATGCCTGCGACCTTCGGCGCTTCCCCCTGAAGTTGGGGATATACAAGGGGCTCATTTTCGAAACTGATCCCCTGATATGTATTGATCTGTCAATTCTCGAACGGATATTTCTCTTTTCGTTATTTCATGGTGCAGTGTGTGGGGAGCAGAACGGACAGCAAACCGACGGTTGATCAGTCTGATATGCGCGGGTTGGTTACCGCATGACAACCGATTC
>CANIIN010000221.1 GCA_947467405.1 Betaproteobacteria bacterium
CGCCCCGCCGTATCACGAATATGTCGATGAAGACGACGCAGAGGAATTTGGCGACTGCCTGCTGATTCTGCGTAACGGCGCGCGCATGAACGGCGTGCTACTCACCTTCTCTGCCGAAGAGGAAAAACTCAGCTTTCGTGCCGATGAGGCGCGCAGCGCCACCAAAATTGCGTTCTCCGACATCCTGCGCATGCGCATGCGCATGCTGCAGGCGCTGGCGATCCGCCGCGAGCGCATTCCCGGCGTCATGGACAAGGGGGATGCAACGAACGCCGAGCGTCGTCCGTTTCGCATCGAACTCTCCAACGGCCAGGTCTACAAGGGTGTGACGCTGGGGCAGGTCAATGCGGTGTGCGGCTTGTTCCTGTTCCTGCCCATGGGCAACGGCACGGTGGTGCGCGTCTTCATCCCGACTGCTTCGATCAAGGACTGCACCATTGGCGCGCCCATCGGCCAGTTGCTGGTGGACCAGAAAGCCGTGTCCGAGGAGGCGGTGGCGGTTGCGCTGAACATGCAGGCCATGATGCGCACCCAGAAGCTCGGCACGTTCCTGGCCGGGCTAAACCTCGTCTCGACAGAGCAGCTCACCGCCGCGCTGGAACTGAAGAAGCATCGCCCGGACGCGAAGCTCGGCGAAGTCCTCATGGAGATGGGCTATGTGACGCGGCCCGAACTGGAGATCGCGCTGGATACCGATGCCAGGGAACGCCGGATGCCGGTCGGCGAAATCCTGTCCAGGAAGATGGGCATCATCGACGAGCAGGCGCTCAATGAAACGCTGGCCAGCCAGTTGGGCATGCCGCCGGTGAAGCTGGATAAGGTCGATATCGCGCCGGCCACGCTGCGACGGATTCCGGGCGTGACCGCCATCAGCCATCGTGTCGTGCCGCTGTACGAGAAGAATGACGCGCTGGTGGTGGCATGTGAATCGCCGCCTGATCGCCATGTCATCGAAGAGATCCAGCGCGTCGCCGGCATGCGGGTCATGCCGGTCATCGCGTCAGTCGAGGATCTCTCGCTCGCCTTGCATCGCTATTACGCGCAGCCGCCGGCCGACCTCAGGCCGAATGAGCCGCCGGCGAAGCTGTCGCCGGTGCGCGGCGTCAACCGCCCGCGCGCCAGGCCGCAGACGGCAACGGCCGATGAAGATGCCGGCATTCACCTGCTGATGTCGCGGCTGGCCAGCGAATCGGGCCGTCTCGACGTCGCCGAGCAGCAGGCCGTCAAGAGCGACAGCGTGCTGGTGCAGTTCGTCAATCGCATGATTCTGGATGCGGTGGAGCAGAAGGCATCCGACATCCACATCGAAGCCAACCCCAGCCCGAAGAACACGCGGGTGCGTTTCCGCAAGGACGGCACGCTGGTGGACTATCTCGAGCTGCCCAGTCAGTTCCGCAACGCCGCCGTGTCGCGCATCAAGATCATGAGCCAGTTGGACATCACCGAGCGGCGCAAGCCGCAGGACGGCAAGATCGACTTCAGCCGCTTCGCCGGCATTCCCGTGGAGCTGCGCGTGGCGACCGTGCCCACCACCAGCGGACTGGAAGACGTCGTCATGCGCGTGCTGACGGCGGCCAAGCAGCTGCCGCTGGATCAACTCGGTCTGGATGAGGCAACACTGTCCACCATCCAGCGCCTGATTGCCAAACCGCACGGCCTGTTCATCGTCTGCGGTCCGACCGGCTCCGGCAAGACCACCACGCTGCATTCGCTGCTGGCACACCTCAATACGGCGGAGCGCAAGATCTGGACGGCCGAAGATCCGATCGAGATCACGCAGTCGGGCCTGCGGCAGGTGCAGGTGAATTCCAAGATCGGCTGGACCTTTGCAGCGGCCATGCGCAGCTTCATGCGCGCCGATCCGGACGTGATCATGGTGGGCGAGATGCGCGATGCCGAGACCGCCAAGATCGGCATCGAAGCCTCGCTGACCGGTCACCTCGTGCTCACCACGCTGCACACCAACAGCGCGCCGGAGAGCCTGGTGCGGCTGCTCGATCTGGGCATGGACCCGTTCAACTTCGCCGACGCGCTGCTGGGCGTGCTGGCCGAGCGTCTCATCAAGAGCCTGTGCCCGGACTGCCGCGAGGACTACGTCCCGGATCAGGTGGAGTTCGATGAACTGATCGCGCACTACTGTGCAGACACCGGGATCGATCCGCAGCGGCAGCTGGCGCAATGGCGCGAACGCCATGGCGATCGCAAGGGACGCATCACGCTGCATCGCGCGCACGGTTGCGAGCGCTGCAACAACACCGGTTATCGCGGACGCATCCCGATCTACGAACTGCTGGTGGCTGATGCAGCGCAGAAGCGGCTGGTGCAGTCGCGCGCCACCGTCACGCAGATGAAGGAAGCGGCGCTGACCACCGGCATGCGCACGCTGGCGCAGAACGGCATCGAAAAGGTACTGGAAGGCCTGACCGACATCCACCAGGTGCGCAACGTCAGCGGTTGAATTTTCCTGGCAGGGTGTTGCAAAAAGGGGGATACGATCCCCCTTGCCCCCCTAGATCAGGGGCTGATGAACAACGCTTTCCTCTGAGGGCATGGCAAATTTCCATAAGCATTTCTCGTCGGCAATCATTTTTCAACAGCCTGTTAAGTATTCACTGAACAAGGGGGCAAGCCCCCTTGTATATGGCTCTTTTCGCATTAGTTAGTGATGATCCGCGACGCGGTGCAGAAACTCGATTGAGGATCAGGACTTACGTCATCACTGCCGGGTAAGCGTTTTCCCTCTGGTATAGAGGCATATCACTAACTAATGCGAAAAGAGCCTTGTATATCCCCCACTTCAGAGTGAAGCTTGTTCAGCTGCTCTCTTTTTCAGGACTTGATCAGCGCTTCCTTAACGTTCCAGCACGTAGGTGCCGGGTGCGTCGGCGAGTATCGGATAGGCGTTGTTCGCCAGCGGCGGGGGAGTGCCCGGCTCGCCGCAGCGTTCACCCAGCCATGCTACCCAGTCCTCCCACCAGGTTCCTTCGTGACGCGCGGCGGATGCCAGCCACGTGTCTGCCGTTTCGCCGCGGTGTGCGCGGCCGGCCTGGAAATGCCGCCTCGGCGGATCGGCTGGCGGGTTGACCATGCCCAGGATGTGGCCCGAGCTGCTCAGCACGAAGCGTTTTTCTCCGGTGACATGGCTGTTGATGCGGAAGGTCTGGCGCCACGGGGTGATGTGGTCATCTTCCGCACTGACCTGGTAGAGCGGCACATGGATGCAAGCAAGGTCGATGGGCACGCCCGCCACGTTCATCTTGTTCGGCTTGACCAGATTGTTGCGCAGATAGAGTTCGCGCAGGTAGTACTCATGCATGCGCGCCGTCATGCGCGTGCAGTCCATGTTCCAGTACAGCACGTCGCTGGGAGGCAACGGCTCGCCATACAGCCAGCCGTGCACCAGGTAATGCCAGATCAGGCTGTTGGAGCGCAGCAGGCGGAAGGTCGATGCCATCTCCGATCCGTCCAGGTAGCCGCGCTCGCGCATCTTGTCGGCGAGCCAGTTCACGCTGCCCTCGTCGACGAACACCTCGATATCGCCCGGCGACTGGAAATCGACCAGGGTGGCGAGCAGCGTCCAGTGCGCTACCGGAACATCCTCGCGCGGCAGCATCCTGCTGGCTCGCGCCATGTATACCGACAGCAGGGTGCCGCCGATGCAGTAGCCGACGGCATGCACCTTCGGTGCGCCGCTCAGTTCGCGCGCCACGCGCACCGCCTCTGCCACGCCGTCGGTGATGTACTCATCGAAGCTGGTGTCGCGCATGTCGGCGCCCGGGTTCTTCCAGCTCGTGATGTAGACGTCGTAGCCCTGGTCCAGCAGGAACTTCACCATGCTCTTTTCGGGCGCCAGGTCGAGCACGTAGAACTTGTTGATGCAGGGCGTGACGATGACGATCGGCGTCGGGCGCACTTTCGCGGCCGTCGGCGTGTAATGGATGACTTCCAGCAGGCGGTTGCGGAATACCACGGCGCCCGGCGTCATGGCGAGATTCTTGCCGACTGCAAAGTCTTCCTGCCCGGTCATGCGTATCGTGCCGGCCTGGACGTCCTTGGCCAGTATCTCGAGGCCGCGGCGCAGGCTTTCCCCGCCCGATTCCAGGGCCTTGCGCATGGCCACCGGGTTGGTGAACAGGAAATTGTTCGGCGCCATGGCGTTCAGCCATTGCCGCCACCAGAATGCCGCGCGGCGTCGCTCCTTGGGCGACAGGCCCGGCGTCTGGAACAGCGCCTCCTGGACGTGCCGCGTGTAGAACAGGTACCACTGCTTGAGCAGGTCCCAGGTGGGCTCATCGGTCCAGGCCGGATCGCGAAAACGCGAGTCGTCCGCTTGCGGTTGCACCGCGTCCGGGGTGTTGCGCCCGGCCATGCGGGCAGCGCTGTTGATCTGCAGCGCCAGCGTGTCGGCGGCGTAACGGGTCCACAATTCGGACAACTCGAGCGGGTGCGACCACCAGGCGAACTGCGCGTGCATGATCGGCGATGCCATGCCGAACGGATCGAACACGCTCTCCATCGCGCGGCGCATATCCCGGAGGCCCTCGGCCGGCGACGCAAAGCGCGCGCCGATGCCTACGCCCTCCGGCGCAGGCGTTTCGCGGGAGCCATTTTCCTGTGCTGGTGAAGAGATCTTGTCCATACGGCGATAATATTCACCAAGCGGGGTCGGCGTGCTTGATTCTGGTCAATTGGACGATTGGCGGGGCTGGCAAACTTCTTTCCAATTCATGTGGCAGCCGGCCCTGACCGTGTGGATGCGCGGCGGGGGGGAGATGCGGCGCCATATGCCGGGCGGCGTGACCGGCGCAGGTGAACGACAGAAGGGAAAACTCGCACATGAAGAAAGCCACACCGGTTCACCAGATCGAACTGCGCCTGGTTGAACTCGACCAGCTGTTCAATTCGATGGATCCGACGCCGTTTCATCATCGCGACCTGGATACCGACGCCGAAATATTCCTCGAGAGCTGGGCGCTGGAGTTTCCGCAGGACAGCCGCTTTCGCATCCTGGTGCACATCCAGAACATGCCGCCGGAAGATCCCACGCCGCTGGTGGCGGAGGCGATTCACAACTTCTTCAGCTACAAGTCGGCGCTCATCCGGCGCAACCTCAAGGTTCTGCTGCTGGAAGGGCGCACCAGTCTTCTGATAGGGCTGGTGTTCCTCGGCATGTGCCTGCTCGGCGCCGACCTGTTGTCGGGGCAGGCAGGCAATGCCTTCCTGCGCGTGCTGCGTGAAAGCATGACCATCGGCGGCTGGGTGGCCATGTGGCGGCCGATGCAGATCTTCCTGTACGACTGGTGGCCGCTGCTGCGCCGCGCCCGCATCTGCCACAATCTTGGCGAGGCCGTCATTCACGTCACGCCCGGGAAGGCCTAGCAGGACGATGCGGAAACAGCAGGCTGGCGATGATCGAGGCGGCCAGGATCGCGGCCACCACGCCCAGTGACAGCAGCACCGGAATCTTGACCCATTCCACCACCAGCATCTTCGTGCCGACGAACACC
>CANIIN010000222.1 GCA_947467405.1 Betaproteobacteria bacterium
AGAAGCGCATCCAGGACCTGATCTCCGAACTGCAGGAAGAACTCGGCCGCGCCTTGCAGGAACTGCCCAAGTGGCGCCGTGAGGCGCAGCGCAAGACCCGCGACCTCAATCGACAGGTGACGCGCGGCGCGGTGAACAGCCTGATCGAGGAACTCAAGTCCGAGTATCGCGAACTGCCGGTGGTGGCGGGGTATCTCGCCAGCGTGCAGGACGACGTGCTGGACCATGCCGAGTACTTTCAGCCCAGGGAAGGCGGCGAGCACGAACAGCCCACTCTCTTCGGCATGCCCATCCCGCAACTGGACGCGGATGCGCCGCTGCGCCGTTATCAGGTGAACGTGCTGATCACGCATGCTGGCGACGGCGGCTGCCCGATCGTCCACGAAGACAATCCCAACCACGACAATCTGGTCGGCCGCATTGAGCACATGTCGCAGATGGGCTCGCTGGTCACCGACTTCACGCTCATCAAGGCCGGCGCCCTGCATCGCGCCAACGGTGGCTACCTGATCCTGGACGCCATGAAGGTGCTGCAGCAGCCGTTCGCTTGGGACGCCCTGAAGCGCGCGCTGCGCTCGCACGAAATCCGCACCGAATCGCTGGGCCAGGAACTCAGTCTGATCAGCACCGTGTCGCTCGCACCCGAACCCATTCCGCTCGACGTGAAGGTGGTGATGATCGGCGAGCGCCAGATCTATTACCTGCTGCACGCCTATGACCCGGAGTTCGGCGAACTGTTCAAGGTGGCGGCCGATTTCGAGGAGGATGTGGCGCGCACGCGCGACGGCGCCGACGCCACCGTGCCGGTCGGCGAAGCGGCCTATGCCCACCTCGTCGCCACGCTGGTGCGGCAGGACAAGCTGCGCGCCTTCGACCGCAGCGCCGTGGCGCGCATCATCGAACAGGGCGCGCGCGAAGCCGGCGATGCCGAGAAGCTGTCGGTGCACATGCGCACGCTGGCCGACCTGCTGCGCGAAACCGATTACTGGACCGGTTCAGCCGGACGCAAGGTGGCCACGGCCGCCGACGTGCAGGCCGCCATCGATAGCCGCATCGAGCGGGCCAGCCGCGTGCGCCAGCGCTTGCACGAGGAAGTCCGACGCGGCACGCTCTTGATCGATACGCAGGGATCGCGCAACGGCCAGGTCAACGGCCTGGCTGTCATGCAACTGGGCGACACCGCCTTCGGCATGCCGCATCGCATCACCGCCAGCGCACGACTCGGCTCGGGACGCGTCATCGACATCGAGCGCGAAGCAACGCTGGGCGGCCCGCTGCACTCCAAGGGCGTGCTGATCCTGTCAGGGTTCCTCGCGGCGCGCTATGCACCGAAACGCCCGCTGTCGCTGGCGGCCAGTCTGGTGTTCGAACAGAGCTATGGCGGCGTGGAAGGCGACAGCGCCTCGTCGGCGGAGTTGTACGCGCTGCTGTCGGCGCTGGCGCAGGCGCCGATCAGGCAGTCGCTGGCCGTGACCGGCTCGGTCAACCAGCACGGCGACGTGCAGGCCATCGGCGGGGTGAACGAGAAGATCGAGGGATTCTTCGATATCTGCTTTGAGCGCGGCCTCACCGGCGACCAGGGCGTGCTGATTCCGGCCTCCAACGTGAAGCACCTGATGTTGCGCCACGACGTGGTCGCGGCCATTGCGGCGGGCCAATTCCACATCTACCCGATCGAAACCATCGATCAGGGCATCGCCATCCTCACCGGTGTCGAAGCCGGTCGGCGCGACGCCGTGGGCATCTACCCGTCGGACAGCATCAACGGCCGCGTCGAGAAGCGCCTCGTGGACTTTGCCGATCGCTCGCAAATCCCCACCCCGGACGCCGGCTCGCGCAAGGACTGGCAGCCCGGCTGGCAGCGCCACCCGCAGCGATAAATGCGCGATGAATGCACAATGAATTGGTGATGAATCAGCCATGAGCCCAGGCCGCATCGTCGTCACCCTCGAAACGCATCCCAAGGCAAAGAGCGCCGTGGACACGGCGGCGCGCCTGGCCGCGCGCCTGCAGGCCGAACTGGTCGCGCTGGTGGTGGAGGACATCCAGCTGCTGCATTTCGCCGCACTGCCCTTCGCGCGCGAAGTGGGCCGCGTGTCCGCGCACAGCCGCGAACTCGATGTCGCGACGCTGGAGCGCTCATTCCGATCCATGACGAGCGACGCGGAACGCTGGCTCAAGGCGGCGGCGGAACGCGCACCGATGCAGTGGTCGCTGCACGTGAGACGCGGCGTGCGCATCGAGCAGATACTGGCCGCCGCCGCCGACACCGACCTGATCGTCAGCGGCAATGCAGTGATCCTGTATTGCAGCGACAAGGCGCAGGCGCGCGAACTGGAACGCGACGCGCTGGCCGCACTGCACAGCGCGGGGCGGCGCAGCATCATTCACCTGCTGCGCGCAGCCGACCGCGCCGAACTGCAGGCTCTGCTGGGCGACGCCCGATGAGAGATCAGAAAACACTGCTCAAGGGGACACGGCCCGCTTGAGAATCCCCCACTCCGGAGGGAAGCACTCGATGGCCCGGCTAATGTCGGGACCTGATCAGCACTTCCATCACATTCCACTCAGGCAATCCGGTACAGCTTCTTCATGTTGTCGCGGGTGGCCTTGCGCTTGATCTGCGGATCGACACCCTGGAAGATGTGGTCCACCACCTCCATCGAGCGCGGGAACGACGAATCGCCATGCGGATAATCGGCCGCCCACATCACGTTATCCTCGCCGATGTGCTTGATGAGTTGCACCCCCAGCCTCTCCTCCTGGAAGGTGCAGTAGAAACTGCGCCGGAAGATGTCGTGCACGTCTTCCTTCGGCAGCGCATCGCGAATGTGGCTGTAATTCTGCCGCTCATACTCGAGACGCTCCAGAACGAATGGCAACCAGCCCAGCGATGATTCGGCCATGACCAGTTTCAGGCCGGGATGGCGTTCGGTCACGCCGCAGTACATGAGTTCGACGAAGATGTCCTTCAGCATCATGCAACTGATGGAGGCGCGTGCCGGCATCAGCCACTTGTAGGTCTTCATGTCGTCGCCCTGGGCCTTGCGGAACATGATGTGAAAGCTGATCGGGATGCCGCGCTCGGCGGCAATGGCCCACAGCGGGTCCCAGGCCGGGTCGTACACCGGCAGCGTCGCCCCGGTGAACTCGAACATGGCGCCGCGCAGGCCCAGCTTCGACACCCGTTCCAATTCGCGGATGGCAGCCTGCGGATCATGGGTCGGCAGCACGGCCAGACCGACCAGACGGTCACGATTGGCGCCGCAGAATTCGAAGATCCAGTCGTTGAAGGCCTGGATGCACGCCTCCTTCAGCAGCGGATCCTCAAATCCCCAGTCCAGAAAGTTGTACATGACCTGCGCGTAGATATTGTCCCGGTTCATGTCCTCGAGCCGGTACTTCGCACTGGCGGCGCGGAAAACGCCCGGTTCGGGCTCTTCCAGAAGACCCACCTCATCGAAGATCACCTTGCGCCCGTCGCTGCGCTTGGAACCCTGTGCACCCCACGGACGTCCTTCGCGGACCCACATCGAACGACCGCTGCTGGTCTCGAGCACCTTGGGCGCCCTGTCCTTCCACTTGCCGGCAACACGATCCTGCCAGAGCGATGTCGGGACATAGGACAGGTCCATGTGATCGTCGCTCGAATACAGGGCTGTTGCCGGATCAATCTCGGTTGAACTGGTCATTGCAGGCTCCTCCTTGCCAATTTTTCGGGTTCTGATCTTTTTTGAAAAACCGTCCAGCACACAATCATGCAGCACTCGCGCGCGCGAGGCTGAACATATCACGTAGTATCATAGGTCCGCGCAAGCAGAACGAGATGTGCCCTAAATGTCCTTGAAGGCCATCGCTTCCTGGCGATGGATGCAGCGCGAAACTGTCCGAACAATCCGACGATGAGAATGTCCATGAATCAAGATTCAAAAGAGCAAGCCGCACTGGAACGCAGCCCCCTCTCCCTCCGCCTTGAAGCCATCTGGGACATCGATTCCGCCGCCGAGGCGATCGAATTCAAGGGCAAGCGCTATACATGGGGCCAATTGCGCTCCCTGGCATTGGAGGTCAATTCGCTCCTCGACGCCGCCGGCATCGGCCAGGGCGCGCCGATCGGTATCCTGTTCCGCAATCGCCCGGCCATCGCGGCCACCGTCATGGGATTGCTGGTGACCGGCCGCAGCATCGTGTCCATCAATCCGTTCTATTCCGATGAAACCCTGACCGAAGAAATCCGCACGCTCAATCTGGCCGCGCTGATTGGTGACGAATCCGACTGGCGGCGCAACGGCGTGATCGCGGCTGCGGCGGACAGCGGCGCGCTGGGACTGGCCTTGCATCCCGGCAGCAACGACGTCACCGCCATTGCGGAAACCACGTCCAAAGCCAATCGCAACTATCGCCAGATGCCTCCCGGCATCGCACTGGAAATCCTCACCAGCGGCACCACCGGCAAACCCAAGCGCCTGCAGGCCAAGTACTCGGCGCTGGCCGACGCCATCCTGTCGTCGGTGCGCGACGACGGCCCCGAGGGCAAGCCCAAGCTGCGCAGCGGCAACACCATCGTGCCGGCGCCGCTGGTTCACGTCAGCGGCGTGTTCAGCGTGCTGCTGTCGTTCTGCGAGGGCCGCTCCATCGTGCTGCTGGAGAAGTTCGACGTCGCGGAATGGGCCGACGCCGTGTTCCGCCACAAGATCCGCTTTGCATCGGTGCCGCCGACCGCCATGCGCATGATCCTGCACGCCAACGTGCCCAAGGAAAAGCTCGCCAGCCTGATCGCGGTGCGCAGCGGCACCGCCCCGCTCTCCGCGGAAACACAGAAACAATTCGAACAGACCTATGGCGTGCCGGTGCTGATCCAGTACAGCGCCACCGAATGGCTGGGCGGCATCGCCGGCTGGACCATCGAGGAGCACCGCCAGTACATGCCGGCCAAGCTGGGCAGCGTGGGCCGCGCGCAGCCGGGCACCAAGCTTCGCGTCATCAATCCGGACACCGGCGAGGAAGTGCCGCGCGGCGAGAACGGCATCCTCGAAGTGCTGCCGCAGAAAAGAATGGGGCCGGAAGCTGCCTGGAACCGCACCACCGACCTGGCATCCATGGATGAAGACGACTTTCTCTACATTGTCGGTCGCGCCGACGATGTGATCATCCGCGGCGGCTTCAAGGTCAGCATGCCGTCAGTAGCCGAAGTGGTGAACAAGCACCCGGCCGTCAAGGATGCCTCGGTGCTCGGCATGCCCGATGCGCGCCTGGGCGAAGTGCCGGTGTGCGCAGTCGAGTTGCGCCCGGGTGCCACCGCGCCCAGCGAAGCGGAGCTCGAAGCGTTCTGCCGCGAGCACCTGCTGCCCTATCAGGTGCCGGTGAAGTTCCGCGTGGTCGATGCGCTGCCGCGCACGGTGTCGATGAAGGTGGATCGTCCGGCCACGCGCGCGCTGTTTGCATAACGACGCACTGCCCGGCCAGCAATGAAAAAGGGGCG
>CANIIN010000223.1 GCA_947467405.1 Betaproteobacteria bacterium
GCCCTCCGGCAGCCGCTTCATGTGTGGCGCACGATCCCTGTACTTCGCGGGGAGGTGGCGGGTAAACATGTCCGGTGGCTCGTTGATGTGCGAGTCGGCAGAGATCAATTTGTATTCGCGAATATTCACAGGTTTGCTCCGTTCAATTCATGGCCTGCCGAACTCCAAGTTGGAGGTCGTATTTTATCCCGCATCTCAGCGCCATCCTTGCGCCGGCTCAAGTGACGGGAAAGGTTGGACGCTTCTCTCTGCGTGCATTAGCATTCGGCACCTACTTTGTCACAGCGATAACCTGGAAGGATCCGACATGAACCTGGCACGCATCGGGTGGGCCATTGCCCCACTTCTGACAGCATTTCTGTTCGCCGCACCCCACACTGCCATGGGCCAGGGCGCTGCCGCTTTTCCATCCAAGCCGGTGCGTCTCGTGGTGGCCTATGCGCCGGGCGGGCCCACCGATGTAGTGACGCGCCTTGTTGGAGCGTTCCTGCAAAAAAAATGGAACCAGCCTTTCGTCGTCGAGAATCGCCCGGGCGCCAACACCCAGATCGCCACCACGGCAGTCGTGCAATCACCCGCAGACGGGCACACGCTGCTGATGACCTCCGACACCGTTGCCTCAAACCAGGTTGTCGATCCCAACTGGCCCTACAAGGTCGCCAAGGACCTCACGCCTGTCGGCTTGCTGGCCGGCACCGGTTACACCATCATCGTAACCAACGGCATTCCGGTCAAGACCATGAAGGAACTGGTCGACTACATCAAGGCCAACCCGGGCAAGGTGAACGAGGCCATGGGCGGAACCGTGCACCTGCCCATGCTGGATCTTGAGCGACGGCTCGGGCTAAAGGACATCACCGCGGTCATCTACAAGGGAAATCCCGAGGCAACCAACGCCGTGATGAGCGGCGAGGCGCATTACTACGCGCCAGGTTCCCCGGTAACGGTGGTCAAGCTCGCCGAGGCGGGCAAGCTGAAGATCGTCGCCTACACCGACAAGGAGCGTCACCGCATGATGCCGACGGTGCCCACGGTGGCCGAGTCCGGGGTAGGCCTGCCGGATTTCTCATCGACTGTATGGTTCGCACTGATGGGCCCGGCGGGCGTGCCGCAGGATATCGTCGCCAAGCTGAATGGCGGCATCCAGGAAGCGTTGAAGGATCCGGAAGTCAGCCAGAAGATCGAATCCTTCGGCCTACGGCCCCTGCTGTCCAGCGTCGCGGAAACCCAGCAGCAGGTTTCCAGGACATTGAAGACCATTGAAGAGCTGGCGGCGAGCGGCGTGAAGGTGCGCTAAGGCAGTGGGAGCAGGCGCCGCACGAAGGGCGCCTTGGGCTGTAGCCAGTCGTGCAACCGCACGGTATTCGGCGCAGCGCAAACTGTCGGGGGCGATGACCGGAAAACATTCGAATCAGGATTCCCCCTTTAACCGGAGTCTGCATGAAATCGATCATCTTTTCGCTCGCGCTCACGTGTGTCGGCACAGCATTCGCACAAGAAGCCACCTTCAACACGCGCCAACTGACACCCGACACCGCGCTGGAGGCAGCCCGCGCGGCGCTTGACAGTTGCCGCAAGGCCGGCCATCAGGTCGCGGTGGCAGTAGTCGACCGCGCCGGCATCGCCCAGGTGATGCTGCGCGACCGCTTCGCCGGTGCGCACACACCCGAAACCGCCTCGGGCAAGGCGTGGACGGCGGTCAGCTTTCGCGCCAACACCACCGACATGTTGGATTTAACGCAGCCGGGACGCCCGCAAAACGGCATTCGCAACCTGCCGCGCGTGGTCATCGTCGGTGGCGGCCTGCTGATCGAGGCGCAGGGCGCGATCCTCGGCGCGATCGGCGTGTCAGGCGCGCCAGGCGGTGACGCCGATGATGCCTGCGCCAAGGCGGGGATCGCCGCCATTCGCGACAAGATAGACTTTTAGGTTGTCAGGATTAATTCCCACTTCCTAAGCCTAGATTAGGATTAGGAATTTATATGGCAGTATTATTTGCAGCGATTCCGACGTTGCGCATGCAGGACCCCGGCATTCGCGGGGTCGCGATCAGGTCGCTGAACGTTCGGCGCCCTCGAGGATTTGGTCGACCGATTGCGCGTTGACGGCCGCGCGGCGCAGCGTGCGCCACGCGGGCGCATCATTCTCCGGGGTTGCGCTGTGGAAGCGCCGTCCCCAGAACGACTCCGCCTGAATGACTAGGGAGTGCCACGATTGGCAGGCACTCTCGCCAACTGCATCCGGCAGCCAGTTCATGCCTCAGCACCCGATGGCCTCATACAACTCGGCCAACAGGAAAGGCTTTGTCAGTACACTCGTGAATCCTTGGCTGAGGAGGCTCCGACCATCGCGCGTACTCGCGTGCGCGGTGCAGGCAATGATGCGGGTTGCGGCATAAGTCTTCAAGCCCCGCAGGAGGGCGCAAGTTTCGATCCCATCCATGCCCGGCATGCTAATGTCCAACAGGATAATGTCGAACTGTTCCATTGCGGCGAGCTCTAGACAGGCGGGACCGCTGTCGGCCTCGGTGATCGCAATTTGCGGGTTAAGCCGCAGCATGCGAGACGCGAGGCCGCGATTTCCAGCGTTATCGTCAACGATCAATATCTTCATTGGGAATCGTCGCCTTTGAATCAACCGCTGCCGAAGCATTGCTGGCTGGCGAACTGGGGAGGGTGATCGTGAAGGTCGATCCCTTGCCGAACTCGGATTCCACCGCGATCGTGCCGGACAGTAGCTGGACGAGGGAGCGACAAAGCGACAGCCCGAGTCCGGTGCCGGCGACATTGCTCTTGGCTGAACGACTCAGGTAGGAATAGTGGTCAAAGATTCTTTCAATGCTTTCCGGTGCAATCCCCACTCCGGTATCCTTTACCGAGATGCTGACCCCGCCGCCATCGACGGGTGTGCACCGAACGACGATCTCCCCTTGCAGAGTAAACTTCCCAGCATTGCTGATGAGATTGTGCATGCAGCGCTTGAGCGCAAGTGCATCAGTGCGTATCGAGACACCCTCGCAGCCCTTTAAATCCATAATAAATGCAACCCCAGCACGCTGCCAAGTCTGGCGATGCAGCACGCATACCTCCTTGACGAGCGATGCAACATCCACGCGCTGGAATTCAAGGAATTCCTTGCCTGCTTCAACACGGGCAAGATCAAGCAGCTGGCTTATCATGGTGCGCATGTCCGTAGCGCTCGTGAATATGGCTTGGGCACTCTCGCGCATGGGGCCTGCAGGGAGCCCCATCGACAACAATTGCGAGTGCCCGAGAACGCCATGCAGCGGCGTCCTCAACTCGTGTGACACGCTGGCAACGAATTCTCGTTGTGCGGCTTGGACCAAGGACATGTCACGAATCGTCTCGGCTAGCGCCCCGTGGCTTTTCAGCAACCTCAATTCAAGAACGCGCGACCACACCGCGAAGAACAGGAGGATGGCCATCGCCCCGACGATTGCAGCGCCAATGTACAGCTCGCGCCACTTTTCATCGGGATCCACTCTGAAGATACCCTGCTGGCCGCTTTCGTAGGATGCTGCGACAACGGCTGTCAATGGCATACCGGACACGGACCGATACGAAAAAATTCTGTGCACGCCGTCCACGACGCTGTCGGTCTGAATCACGCCATTCCGGCGTCTCATTACATCAGCATAGATGGGCGACCCCCGGAAATCCTGACTGTAGTTGATCGTGTTGCCGGCGACGCGAATGCGGGAGAATCCATCGTCGCCAAGTATGGAGATCGTTGTGCCAGCATCGGTAATTTTTTTATAGGCATCGACGAACGTTAGTGGATTGATGGAGACCACGCCAACGGCAAGGAGTTCACCCTTCGGCGAACGAATGGCGCGGGTGATTTGCATGACGGGAAGTTTGGACACTCTGCCTACAATCACCTTCCCAAAAAATATATCGTCCTGCAATGGATCGATCGCATCCTTATGGGCCCGGAAGTGCTCGCGATCCGACAGGTCTAGGCGTTCACTTGTAATCTCCGTTCCGCTGGTAGTGGAGAGGAATATGATTCCATCGGCGCTGATGACCGCCTCCAGTGGAAAAGTATCGCGGTCCACTATCTTGTTGTGTGCGACAAGCAGGGGGCGGACGCTCGCCGGATCCGACAGGTAGGCCAGACGTATCTGCTTCAGAAGATCATCGCCCCGCTTGACGGACTGTTCCACGTGCTTGGATACTGCAACCGCAAAGGCGTCAAGGCGGGTTGTTTCTGAACGTTCGTATCTGGAGATCGTGTAATTGTCGAACATCATTATGCCGATGGCACTGACGACGAGCGCGGCAATCATGATTACGACCAGCGGGCCCTTCAGAATATTCAGCGTGAACGCTATCTGGCTTTCGAGCGTTATGCGATCTGGCTCGCCGTTGTCGCGTTTGGCCGGCAGGACATGTGAACGATTCATTGGATCAGACTGGAACTGAAACCGTCAGGGGCTGTCCCCGTAGGTCTCCTGGCTGGATAGTCTTGAGGGCATAGCCGATGCCGCGGAAGCTGGCGATCATCCGACTGTTGCCAGCGATCACCTTAAATTTCTTGCGCAGGTGGCAGATATGCACATCCAAGCATCGGTTCAAAGGGGACCATTCCTGACCATTCAGCAAGCGGGATAATATGTTGAGATCGACAGCGTTTCCCATTTCGCGCGCAAGGGCGGCCAGAAGCTGCAGCTCCTTTTCAGTGAGCTTGACCGTGGCGCCGGCCGCGTTGGTTACCGTCTGGGACCACCAGTCGATGGTGCAGCCGTTGATCGTTAGGTGTCGCGGCTGTCCCGCAGGGCCATTGGTCAAGGGCTTCGCCCGCCGCAGCGCATTGATCATCCGAGCGCGCAGGATAGGGGCCTGGAAGGGCTTGGTGACGTAATCGTCAGCTCCGACATTCAACCCCGTTGTAATCGATTCTGAGGACGAGAGGCCGCTTATCAGGATCAGCGGCACATCCGAGCGTGCTCGGATCGACTTCGCGATGGCAACGCCGTCCTCCCCGGGCAGCAGTACGTCCAGGAGGACGAGATCCACAGACTTCTTCTCGATTGCGCTACGCAGCTGCATCCCGGAACTCGCGAACCACAACTTGAACTCCGGGGCAAGAATCTTGCTCAACAAGTTGCGCATGGCCGGCTCGTCCTCGAGTACTCCTACACGGACATGCTGGGCCGCGTGGCTCGACGAAAAATGGGCTTGAGGCAGCGCAGCTACCAGAGATAGGGAACTCTTCATATTCTTCCGCAGAATTAAAGACGTACATTCTGAATAAGTCGAGAACAAAAGTCTGTGATATTTTACAAATCTTAAATAAATCGTCTGTGATGGCTCACAAAACTCATAAAAATCAGTTGGATACCCGCGCCGTCATGCGAGATTGTCTATTCCATCGCAGTTGGGGGCTGGTTCTCACCACTTCATGCCGTGTCGCGAAAGGGCACTGCAA
>CANIIN010000224.1 GCA_947467405.1 Betaproteobacteria bacterium
CGCAGGAAATCAATGAAAAGCTCTTCAAGAAATAATTTCGCGTTCAAGGGATGGCTGGCCAACCCCTTGGCATCATTCAAATGTCCGGACAATCGCAGCAGCCCGCTTGTACGGGCGGATCGCGCCTGATTCGCCAGCACAGAGGCCGCCTTGGGATGAAATCGTGGAACCTGCCCCACCTTGACCGACAGCAGATCAAAAACCCAGCGCTGCAGCCATCCGACCACCATGGACAGATCCAGCGACTCACAGCGCTGTGCCAGCGCACTGGGGTCGCAATCCGGTTCCTTCAGCGCGTTCAAGAAATCCGAACGAACAGAAGTCTCATCCGCCCTCTGCAAGGCTGCCAATGGCGCCCCGCCGGCTTCCGCTAAAGCCGACTGTGGATCATCAAGCCCTTGATCAGTAAGCCATTTTACTGCGTCTGATGCATCGGGAGGCAAGATTGACATGATCTGGCAACGACTGCGGATGGTTGGCAACAGCCTGCTGAGGCGACTCGTCACCAGCACAAACAGTGTGGCAGGCGCCGGTTCTTCAAGGCTCTTCAAGAGGGCATTCTGCGTGATGACATTCATGGTGTCTGCTGGATCCAGAACGATCACCCGCATTCCCCCACGATGGGTGCCAACAGACAGAAAGCCTTCCAGCGCCCTGACCTGTTCGACACGAATCTGCTCGCTCTTCTTCTTTTCCTTCTTTTCCTTCTTGGTACTGCCGCCCTCTTCCTCCACATCGTCTGCCATGCTGTCCGGCTGCACCAGACGAAAATCCGGGTGGTTGCCGAGTTCAAACCACCCGCATGACGCACACTTAAGGCATGGACGATAACCAGGGCCGGCATTTTCACACAGCACCGAACGCGCTAACTCGATGGCCAAAGCTGACTTTCCCAATCCGGGACGTCCGTGCAGAAGCAGCGCATGCGGCATCCGCTCGCGTCGCGCCGAGAGCTGGGACCAGGCCTTTTCCTGCCATTCATATATCATTTATTACAAATACTTATTAATATATTCTCAAGTGATTTCTTGATTTGATCGATGCTTTGACTGGCATCCAGAATCTTGATTCGAGACGGAAACTCGCCTGCACGTCGCACGTACTCCATGCGCACACGCTGAAAAAAGGCCAGATCTTCGCCCTCGAAGCGATCAGTTGCCACCCCTTCGGCTCGACCGCCTCGCCGCGCTTCCGCCACCTCCACTGGCAGGTCGAATACCAGGGTCAAATCGGGCTGAAAATCGCCTTGGACCCATGTCTCCAGGCTGGCGATGCGCCCCAGCGGCATCTGCCGCCCTCCGCCCTGATAAGCGAATGTCGCATCCGTAAATCGATCGGACAGGACCCATTTACCCGCATTCAGGGCTGGCAGAATCACCTTGTCCAGATGCTCCCGGCGTGATGCGAACATGAGCAGGGTTTCCGTGTCGATATGCATCGGCTGGCCCAGAAGCAGGGCGCGCAGGCTTTCGCCCAATGGCGTGCCACCGGGTTCGCGGGTGCGAACCACATCCTTCCCCTGCCCCCGAAGAAACGCCTCGATCCACCCAAGGTGGGTACTCTTTCCAGCGCCATCGACGCCTTCCAGCGTGATGAAGCGCCCTTTCAATGGGGATTTATCGGTTTGCACGGGGACTTTTCTGATAACGGGCGACCGCCCTGTTGTGTTCATCAAGGGTACGCGAAAACTGGCTGGCCCCATTGCCTTTGGCGACGAAATAGAGGGCGTCTGATTTGGCGGGATGGAGCGTTGCTTGCAATGCGGCCAGTCCCGGCATGGCAATCGGCGTCGGCGGCAGGCCATCACGGGTGTAGGTATTGAACGGCGTGTCAGCCAGTAAATCGCGCTTGCGCAAGTTGCCGTCGAATCGCTCGCCCAGCCCATAGATGACGGTGGGATCCGTCTGCAACCTCATGGGGATGCGCATCCTGTTGAGGAATACGCTGGCAATCCGAGCCCGATCCTCCGCCGTGCCGGTTTCCTTTTCCACAATGGAGGCGAGAATCAGGGCTTCGTAGGGGGACCGCAACGGGGAATCGGGCGCGCGATCAGCCCATGTCGATTCCAGTTTCTTCTGCATGGCGTGATGAGCGCGCAGCAGAATCGCCAGGTCGGTGGTCCCCTTGGCGAACAGATAGGTGTCAGGGAAAAACCAGCCTTCCGGCTGGGCGCCTGCCGAACCCAGTTTCTCCATGATCTCCAAATCGCTCAGGCTGCCCAGTTCGTGCCGAACATCGGCATGTGCATCCAGTGCAGCGCGCACCTGGCGGAAAGTCCACCCTTCAATGAAGGAGATCTCGGCCTGGCTGAAATCTCCCGAAGTGATCTTCTTCAGCAATTGCCACGGCGTGGTGCCTTCCGCAATCTGGTAACTGCCCGCCTTGATGCCGGCCTGATTCCTGGTCACCCGGGCGATAAGGTTGAACTGCCACGGACGGATGTCCACCCCGGCGTCATGGATCTGGCGCGTGGCCGAGCGCAGTCCGCTTCCCGGCACAATGGAGAAATCAACGGTTGCCGCAGGCAAGTCGACCGGACTGAGGGCGAACCAGGCTGTCCAGCCCGTCAGTACCAAACCTGTCAACAGCAGCAGTTTGAAGAGTCGTTTCAGCATTGCATGCCGCTGGATCCGGGTGATCGACGCCCCATGGATGCGCCGAAGCAGTCGATTGAATAGTGAGTTGGGCGATGCATGTTCTGGGACGGGATTCGCGGTACTGAGAAGCGACAAGGGAGGTCGATATAATACCGCCTACCCGCTTCACCCCTGATACTGTCGTATCTGTGTGCCGATCGCTGAAACGATCCTGGCGCGAATGAATTTTCAATCTTGGTCCTGATCGAGTCTCCAGTTCTGAATATGAATGCCGAATTGCAAGAAATGCTTGTCGCCCTGGGGGCCCGCATCCATCCTGAATCGGGCTGCGTGAGCGATTTCGGAGACCCTGAGGCTGAGTTACGCGCGATCGCATCCGGCACGGCGGTGGCTGATTTGTCACAGTTTGCCTTGCTGGCAATCCGCGGAGCCGATGCCACAGCCTTTCTTCATGCCCAGTTCAGTTGCGACGTCGCAGGGCTGCCCGCAGGTCGCGCGACCTATGGAAGCTATTGCACCGCCAAGGGACGCATGCTGGCCACATTCCTGCTGTGGCAGGCGTCCGATGGGTGGCGCATGATGATTCACGGCACATTGGCTGGCGCGATCCAGAAGCGCCTGAAGATGTTCGTGCTGCGATCCAAAGTCAGCATTGATGACCTGTCTTCGACGACTTCGCTGGTTGGAATCGCCGGTGCCTCCGCCACGGCGAGCATCGCAGGGCTAGGCGTTCGTTTGCCGCAGGACGCATTGGCGGTGCATTGCACTGACGCGGATACCGATCCACCCATCGAGTGTTCATCGACCGTGGCGATTCCCGGCCAGCGCTGGATTGTCGGCTTGCCACTGGAGCAGGCGCGAACGCTATGGCCGGCGCTGGCCAGTCTCATCAAGCCGGCCGGCACTGCCGCCTGGGATTGGTCTGATATCGCCAACGGCATTCCACAACTGACCCCGGCAACGCAGGAGCAGTTCGTTCCACAGATGGCCAATCTTGAAGTCATTGGTGGCGTGAGTTTCAAGAAAGGATGCTATCCGGGGCAGGAAATCGTGGCGCGTACGCAGTACCTCGGCAAGACCAAGCGACGCATGTATCGGGCGCATTGCTCGACCAGCGCGGCCCCTGGCGATCCGGTCTACAGCGATGATGTTGCCGGCCAGGCCAATGGCATGGTTGTCAGTTCCGCCGCCGCCCCGGACGGCGGTTTTGACATGCTGGTGGTCGTTCAGATTGAAAGCGCCACGCAGTCCAAAGTGCATGTCGGCGCGGCAGATGGTCCGGTGCTGGAGTTCGCCTCCCTGCCCTACTCCCTCCCCTGAACGTTCACATGTCGGTCAGTTACTACGTGTATTACCGGGTCTCCCCGGCTCGCCATGATGCCGCCCGACAGGCCGTTGCCGCGATGTTTCTGAACCTGCGCGAGACACAGGGCATCGACGGGAGACTTGCCTGCCGACGTGACGATCCGGATACCTGGATGGAAATCTACGAGGGCGTCGGTGACGAAGTGGCATTTGGGAGCGCATTGGAACAGGCGGCGCGCCATTGCGGCATCGATGCCTGCCTGAAGCCGGGGGCCGCCCGGAAGACTGAAATTTTCATGCCCCTGAACAGGGACCGTGCAGCTGCGCGCAGGAGTGCCGCGGAATGAGCGACGTGCCGGCCCCCAACGCCTCCCACGGACTGCCATGTGCCTGATCCTTTTCGCATGGAAGAGCGTCCCCGGTTCCCGGCTGATCGTTGCCGCCAATCGCGATGAATCATTTGGACGTCCCGCCCATCAGGCGACATTCTGGAAAGACCAACCGAACATTCTGGCCGGGCGAGACGATCAGGCCGGCGGAACCTGGCTGGGGGTGACCCGCTCCGGCCGCTTTGCCGCACTGACCAACTATCGTAATCCGCTGGATAAGCGCACCGACGCGCCCTCGCGCGGAGAACTGGTCGCCTCGTTTCTGTCTGGTCGCTCCTCAGCTGAAGCGTTCGTTCAATCGCTGCATGAGCAGGCCGCAGCCTATAACGGTTTCAGCCTGCTGGTTTCCGATGGCGATCGCATGTTCTGCTATTCCAACCGTGCCGATGACGTCATCGAGGTGATGCCCGGCGTCCATGGTTTGTCCAACCACCTCCTCGACACGCCGTGGCCGAAGGTCGTCAAGGGATGCGCCGGCCTTGCCGCTTTGAATCGGCATGCGTATGAACCGGATGCCTACCTGGCGTTGATGGATGACAGCGTGCCGGCCGTCGAGCGCGACCTGCCCGATACCGGGATGGATGCCGAATCGGAGCGGCGCTTGTCTTCCCTGCGGATTCTTGCCGGGAATTACGGCACCCGCTGTACCAGCGTGCTGCATGTGTCCGATTCGGGTCAGCTCGACTTTGCCGAAAGAACCTACCGCTCGGATGGCAGCACCAGCGGTGAAGTGCACCACCGCCTGTCGATCACTTGAGCGGATCCAGCAGCCTGACCATGGTGAGGTGCGGAATGCCCGCCTCATCGAAGATGTCGCCCGCATCAAAAAAACCGTAGCGGGCGTAAAACGCCTTGGCCTGCACCTGAGCATGCAGTTCAATGCGGCAGGTCCTGCGTTGTCTCGCCGCATGGATCAGGGCCTCGAGGATCCCGGCCCCGATGCCACGATGGCGCCAGTCGCGCATCACGGCCATTCTTCCGATGCGGGCCACGCCCTGATCGTCATCCGGCAGCAGCCGACCGGTGCCCCGCACAACGTGCGTTTCGTCCACGGCGAGGCAATGCAGGGACACGTCATCCCATTCATCCCACTCCAGATCCGCGGGTACGCCTTGCTCCACGATGAACACCTCCCGTCGAACAGGGCTTGCCCCCGCG
>CANIIN010000225.1 GCA_947467405.1 Betaproteobacteria bacterium
CGACACATTCTCCGTGATGCGCGTCTGGCACAGCTCTGAACCGAAGCGCTCCTGCAATTGCGCAGCGATGTCGTGCGACATGCGGCGACGCGCATCAAATCGCGTCAGCAGATAGCGGCGCTCGACACGACTCTTCAGCACATGCTCCAACGCGCGCAGCGTATTCTCGAGTTGCAGCGCACCACGCAGGGCGAGAAAATCGGTCGAGATCGGGATCAGCACACGCTCGGAAGCAAAGATGCCTGACAGCGACAGCACACCCAGCATCGGACAGCAATCAATCAACACCGGACGGCCGCCAGGGCCGGCCTCGCTGTCGTAGGCCGCATCCAGCCCCTCCTTCAACTTGTTCAGGATATGCGGCCCCTTGCCGAACATGGTGTCAACCTTGACCAGTTCGGCATGCGCTGGAATGAGATCGCCGGCGCCTTCGCCCAGTACAACCGGACGGCTGAGCATGCGCAACGGTTTGGAATCGCTGTAGAACGAAAACAGATTGGCGCCGCTGGACGGTTCCGGCACGAGAATGGATGTGAGGTGCGCCTGCGCATCGAGATCCACCAGTACCGGTGCAAACTTTCGCCTGGCCAGGGCAGCGCCAAGATTGAGAACGGTGGTTGTCTTGCCGACACCGCCCTTCTGGTTGAACACGGTAAGCCGCTGAGTCATTCGCCATCCCCGCCCTGAACTGCCCGGTCGCTCGGACCGGCAATACCCTGTCAGATTATGCTAAGATGTTGCTGCAATTCGTTTTTTATTCAACGGTTCATTATTGCACATGGCGACGGGAATTCAGTTCCGGTCGCTTTTTGTTTTCAGGATGACAGCCGCACATCGGCAACCGGAGATCCGACAGAATTCGGACCGTCGCTTCGCGGCAGATTTGTGCCAAACTTTCCGACTCCCTGATGGCCATTGCGGCCCGTCCCCCATCACTTTGCAGAGACAACTCGATCCCATGACCTCATCACTGATGAATACCTATGGTCGCCAATCCGTCGCCTTCACTCATGGACAGGGCGTGTGGATGTGGGATCAGAACGGCAAGCGCTATCTCGACGGCCTGTCCGGCATCGCCGTCAATACGCTCGGTCACGCGCACCCTTACCTGACCAAGGTGATCGGCGAACAGGCCTCGCGCCTGATGCACACCTCGAACCTGTACCGCATCAGCGAACAGGAGAACCTGGCCGACAAGCTCACGTCGATCAGCGGCATGGACAACGTCTTCTTCTGCAACTCCGGTTGCGAAGCGAATGAAGCGGCCATCAAGCTGGCGCGACTGTACGGTCACCAGCGCGGCAACGAGAATCCCGCCATCGTGGTCATGGAGAACGCGTTTCACGGCCGCACCCTGGCCACCCTGTCGGCCACCGGCAATCGCAAGGTGCAGGCAGGCTTCGAACCGCTCGTCGCCGGCTTCGTGCGCGTGCCTTTCGACGACATCGAAAGCGTGCGGCAGGTGGCCGCACACAACCGCAACGTGGTCGCGGTGCTGGTCGAACCGATCCAGGGTGAAGGCGGCATCAATATCGGCGCCATCGAATACCTGCGCGCACTGCGCGAGATCTGCGACAAGAACGAATGGCTGCTGATGCTGGATGAAGTGCAATGCGGCATCGGCCGCACCGGACAGTGGTTCGCCTACCAGCACGCCGAATTCAAGCCGGACGTGGTGACGCTGGCCAAGGGACTGGGCGGCGGCGTACCCATCGGCGCCTGCCTGGCCTCCGGCGCCGCCGCGCAGACATTCAAGCCTGGCAATCACGGTTCGACCTTCGGCGGCAATTCGCTGGCTTCAGCCGCAGCGCTGGCCGTGCTCGACACCGTGGAACGTGATGGACTGCGCGCCAATGCCGAAAAAATCGGCACGCGTATCCGCGGCGGTCTCGCCGCCGCCCTGAAGGACACCAGCGGCATTACCGAGATCCGCGGTCGCGGACTGATGATCGGCGTGCAACTGGATCGCCCCGCCGGCGATCTGGTCGGGATGTCGCTCGAGGCCGGCCTGTTGCTGAACGTCACGGCCGACAATGTCATTCGCCTGCTGCCGGCGCTGGTCATGAACGAAGCCGAAGCGGACGAACTGGTGGGCATCCTGGCACGCCTGATCCGCGAATTCCTGGAAAGAAAAGCCGCGCCCGGCACCGCCGCGGCCTGAAACAGCTTTCATCATGCCGATCAGACACTATTTGCAGTTCAATGACTTTACGCGCGATGAGTACGAGCATCTTTTCGCCCGCACGCGCTGGATCAAGGAACGCTTCAAGCAATACGAACGCTACTGGCCCCTCGAAGACCGCACGCTGGTGATGATCTTCGAGAAGCAGTCGACGCGCACCCGTCTGTCGTTCGAAGCCGGCATGCATCAGCTCGGCGGCGCCGCGATCTACCTGAACACGCGCGATTCGCAACTCGGGCGCGGCGAGCCGGTGGAAGACGCGGCGCAGGTCATTTCACGCATGTGCGACCTGGTCATGATCCGCACCTTCGAGCAGGACATCGTCGATCGCTTCGCGGCGCATTCGCGCGTGCCGGTCATCAACGGCCTGACCAACGAATACCACCCGTGCCAGATCATGGCCGACATCTACACCTTCATCGAGCATCGCGGCGACATCAAGGGCCGCACGGTGGCCTGGATCGGCGACTCCAACAACGTCTGCAACACCTGGCTGCAAGCGGCCGAGGTGTTCGACTTCAACGTGCGTGTATCGACTCCGCCCGGCTATGAAATCGAGCCCGAGCGCGCCGGACTGTACGGCACCGGCCACTATCAGGAATTCTCCGACCCCATGGAGGCGGTGCACGGCGCCGATCTGGTGACCACCGATGTGTGGACCAGCATGGGCTTCGAAGCCGAAAACGAAGAGCGCAAGCGCGCCTTCGAGGACTGGCAGGTCGACGGCGACATGATGCGAGCGGCCAAGAAGGACGCCGTGTTCATGCACTGCCTGCCTGCGCACCGCGGCGAAGAAGTGGCCGCCGACGTCATCGACGGTCCGCAAAGCGTGGTGTGGGACGAGGCAGAGAACCGTCTGCACACCCAGAAAGCCCTGATGGAATTTCTGGTACTCGGACGCGTTGCCGGGACGTAGCGGGCATTTCGCCTGGAAAGAATGAAGAGGGAGCGACCATGACACGCCAATTCACGACGTTCACAAAACTGGCACTGCTTGCGCTGGCCTGCATCGGTGACGCCGGGGCGCAGGCCTATCCTGCACGCCCCATCCGCTTCCTGATGACGGCCCCGGCCGGCAGTTCGATCGACGTCATCGGCCGCATCCTCGCCGACAAGATCAAGGATCCGCTGGGTCAGCCGATCCTGGTGGAAAATCGTGTCGGCGCGGGCGGCACCATCGCCACCGATGCCGCCGCCAAGGCGGCGCCTGACGGCTACACCATGGTGCTGTCCTTCAACGGACCGCTGGCCTTCGGTCCGCACATGTACCGCAAGCTGCCGTACGACCCGTTCAAGGATCTGGCGCCGGTGATCATCACCACCAGCCAGCCGAACCTGCTGGCGGTGAATGCGGCGCTGCCGGTCAAGAACCTGCGCGAACTGCTCGACTTCGCCAAAAAGAATCCCGGCAAGCTGAACTACGGCTCCGTCGGCGCGGGCAGTTCCTCGCACCTGACCATGGAACTGATGAAGATGGACGCAGGGCTGTTCATCGTCCACATCCCGTTCAACGGTTCCCCGCCCGCTGCGGCTTCGCTGGCGGCCGGCGACACGCAACTGCTCTTCACCGTGCCGACCGCGCTGACGCCGTTGATCCAGGCAGGCAAGGTGCGCGCGCTCGCGGTCAGCGGCGTGAAGCGTTACTCCGTGATGCCGGACATTCCGACGCTGGCCGAGTCCGGCCTGCCGAAATTCGAGGCCATCGCGTGGAACGGCGTTCTCGTTCCCGGCGGCACGCCGCGCCCGATCATCGACAAACTGAACCATGAGATGGATATCGCCCTGAAGTCGGCGGACGTGCGCAAGAAACTCAACGATGCCGGCCTCGACCCGGTCGGCGGCACGCCGGAGGACCTCGCCAAGCTGATGCGCTCGGAAAGCGACAAGTGGGCACCGGTCATCAAGCGTACCGGCGCGACGATAGACTAGGGAAGCGATGATCAAGTCATGGAAATGAAAACTCCTCGACAAGCTTTCGTCTGAAGTGGGGGATATACAAGGGACTCATTGTCGCAACAGCAGCCCCGTTGTTCGTTGAACTCCCAGGCAGTCGATACAGCACCACAAACAGCAGTACTTGAACAACCTCAGATGGCGCGAAATGAAGAAATCCAATGAAGTGAAGAAGGTCGTGCTCGCCTACTCCGGCGGGCTGGACACATCGGTGATCCTGAAATGGCTGCAGGACACCTACGAATGCGAAGTGGTCACCTTTACCGCCGACATCGGCCAGGGCGAGGAACTCGCGCCGGCGCGCAAGAAGGCCAAGATGTTCGGCATCAAGCAGATCTTCATCGAGGATCTGCGCGAGGAATTCGTGCGCGACTTCGTGTTCCCCATGTTCCGCGCCAATGCCGTCTACGAAGGCGAGTACCTGCTGGGCACCTCGATCGCCCGGCCGTTGATCGCCAAGCGCCTGGTGGAAATCGCCCGAGAGACCGGCGCCGATGCCATCTCGCACGGCGCCACCGGCAAGGGCAACGACCAGGTGCGCTTCGAACTCGGCGCCTATGCGCTGATGCCGAACGTGCACGTCATCGCGCCGTGGCGCGAATGGGATCTGCTCTCGCGCGACAAACTGCTGGCCTATGCCGACAAGCATGGCATCCCGGTCGACTACAAGAAGCGCAAGGGTGGCGGCGCGCCCTATTCGATGGACGCCAACCTGCTGCACATTTCATACGAAGGCGGCATCCTCGAGGATCCGAACTTCGAGCCGGAAGACTCCATGTGGCGCATCACGGTGTCGCCGGAGAAGGCGCCCAACCGCCCCGAATACGTCGAACTCACCTACGAGAAGGGCGACATCGTCGCCATCAACGGCAAGCGACTGACGCCGGCCAAGGTGCTGACCGAACTGAACCGCCTCGGCGGCAAGCACGGCGTCGGCCGCCTCGACCTGGTCGAGAACCGCTACGTCGGCATGAAGTCGCGCGGCTGCTACGAGACACCGGGCGGCACCATCATGCTGCGCGGCCACCGCGCCATCGAGTCCATCACCATGGACCGCGAAGTCCTGGCGCTGAAGGACGATCTCATGCCGCGCTACGCGCGCATGATCTACAACGGCTACTGGTTCAGCCCGGAGCGCATCCTGCTGCAGAAGCTGATCGACGAATCGCAGGCGCACGTCAACGGCAAGGTGCGCATCAAGCTCTACAAGGGTACGGTGCTGGTGACTGGCCGTGAATCCAAGACCGATTCGCTGTTCGACACGAAAATCGCCACCTTCGACGACGACGGCGGCGCCTACAACCAGGC
>CANIIN010000226.1 GCA_947467405.1 Betaproteobacteria bacterium
AGGCCCGGATCAAACCAGCAGCAGCGGCAACTGCTTGTCGGCGCCGTCGGTGGGCTTCTTCTTGAAGCCGCTCTTGGCGAACTGGTGCCAGCGCCCGATCACGTAGCACAGGATCAGGTTGGCGCGCGGGCCGGGGTCGGCCGCCGCATCGTTGACGGCACTGCCGTCGCTCGACTGCGTGGAAGCCACGCGCAGGCACTGCTTCAAGGTCGCCTCAACCCGATCGTGCAACTGGTTGATGCGCGCCTGCAGGCGCTCGTTCTCGTTGACCAGCGCATCGCCGATCAGCACCCGCGTCATGCCCGGATTCTTCTCCGCAAAACTGAGCAGCATGCTGACCATGGCGTGCAACTGCTTCAGGCCGTTGTCTTCCTCGGCGGTGATCTTGTTGGCCACGCCGAAGATCGAGCTCTCGATGAACTCGATCAACCCCTCGAACATCTGCGCCTTGCTGGCGAAGTGCCGGTACAGGGCCGCTTCCGAGACATCGATGCGTGCCGCCAGCGCCGCCGTGGTGATCTTTTCGCCCTTGGGTTGCTGCAGCATTTCCGCCAGCACCTGCAGGATCTGCAGTTTGCGTTCGCCGCGTTTCAGTCGTTCTTTTGTTTCGGCCATGTTCGCCCTCCTTCGGCGTGATCGTCAGCGCGTTGCCGGTCCGTTGATTCGATCTGGAATCATCGCGGGACCATCTAACAGACCTGCAGTGTAGTGTTTAACGTGAGTGCTTGCTAGCGTGACAGACCCTTGGCCGCCAGCAATCGCGGCAAGTCGGTGACCGACGCCGCCTTCATGTCCAACCAGCCCGGGCGACGCAGCTCGCGCGTGATCCAGGCGGTACGCATGCCCAGCCGGCGCGCCGCCACCAGGTTCTCCAGCATGTCCTCGACCATCACCGTGCGCGACGGCTCCAGGCGCTCATGGCGCAGGATGGTGCGGAACCCGGCCAGGTCCGGCTTGGGCCGGAAGCCGGTCGATTCGATGGCGTACACGGCATCGAACAGGTCGGCGATGCCCATCACTTCCAGCACCGCTTCGGCGTAATGCAGCGGCGAATTCGAGAACAGGATGCGCCGCCCCGGCAGGCGCCGCAACGCATGACGCAGGCCGGTGTCGTGCACCACCATGTGCGCCAAGTCGGGCATGTCATGGGTGTCGAACAGGAAATGCATGGGATCGACGCCGTGATGCCGGGTCAGGCCCAGCAACGTGGCGCCATAGGCCTTCCAGTAGTGCGTGCGCAGCGCGCTGGCGCCGGCTTCGTCCAGACTCAGCAACCGCATGATGTACTGCGTCATGCTGCGGTTGATGTGCGGAAAGATATGCGGCCGCGCGTCATGCAGGGTGTTGTCGAGGTCGAACACCCAGGCCAGGCCGCTGCGGGCGCCGCGGCTCAAGACAGCCACCCAGTTAAAATGTCCGCTCCATGCAACTCACCGACCACTTCACGCTGGCGCAACTGACCTGCTCCGAAACCGCCGAGCGCGACGGCATCGATAACACTGCACCGCTGGAAGTCATCGACAACCTGCGCCGCCTGGCCGAAGGCCTGGAAGCGGTGCAGGCGCTGCTCGGTGCGCCGCTGGATATCTCGAGCGGCTACCGCAGTCCGGCGCTGAACCGCGTGGTGGGAGGCTCGCCCACCTCGCAGCATTCGCAGGGACTGGCGGCAGACTTCGTCTGTGCGGCGTTCGGCACGCCACTGGATATCGCCGCGGCCATCCAGGCCTCGGACATCGAATTCGACCAGTGCATCCTGGAATACGGCCGCTGGGTGCACCTGTCGTTCAGCACTGCGCCGCGCGGGCGCATGCTGAGCATCTACAACAGTCAGGACGGTTATCTCGACGGGTTGCGCGATGCCGACGGCGATCTGGTCGCCTAGCCGCATTGTCGTGAACGTCCGGGGCAACACCGCGGACGTCACTTGCTGCGGATCAGCGTTCCCACGCCTTCTTCGGTCAGGATCTCCAGCAGCAGGGCATGATCGACGCGGCCGTCGATGATGTGCACGCTCTTCACGCCGCTGCGCGCCGCGTCCAGCGCCGACGAGATCTTCGGCAACATGCCGCCCGAGAGCGTGCCGTCGGCCAGCAGTTCGTCGATCTTCTTCGGCGTCAGGCCGCTCAGCAGCTTGCCGTCCTTGTCCAGCACGCCGGGCGTGTTGGTCAGGAGCACCAGCTTTTCGGCCTTCAGCACTTCGGCCAGCTTGCCGGCCACGAGGTCGGCATTGATGTTGTAGGACTCGCCCTTGGCGCCCACGCCGATCGGCGCCACCACCGGGATGAAGCCACCGGCTTCCAACGTGTTGATCACCGCCGGGTCGATGGCGGAAATCTCGCCGACCTTGCCGATGTCGAGTTTCTTCGACGGCTCGTTTTGATCCGGCAGCATCATCTTCTTGGCGCGGATGAAGGCGCCGTCCTGCCCGGTCAGCCCCACGGCCTTGCCGCCGGCCTGGTTGATCAGGGTGACGATGTCCTTGTTCAGCGTGGTCAGCACCATTTCCACCACGTCCAGCGTGGCCTCGTCGGTGACGCGCATGCCCTGGATGAACTGGCTCTTGATGTCCAGTTTCTTGAGCATCGCCTCAATCTGCGGGCCGCCGCCGTGCACCACCACCGGGTTCATGCCGACCAGCTTCAGCAACACCACGTCGTGGGCAAAGCTCTTCTGCAGCGCCAGGTCGGTCATGGCGTTGCCGCCGTACTTCACGATGATGGTCTTGCCATGGAAGCGGCGGATGTAAGGCAGCGCTTCAGCAAGGGTCTGCGCCTTGATGGCGGGAGTTGGGCCAGGTGCGGTCATGTCGGCAAGCCAGAGTGGAGACGCATTATTGTACCGGCCACGCGCCCCCCGTCACGACTTCGTGCAAAGAAAAACGGCCGGCCGGGCATCCCCGGGTCCGGGCCGCGGTGCTGCGGTGATTCTTGACTGAGGGGTGTACGAACAAGAGGGCTCATTTTCGAAACCGAGTCCCCCTTGTCAATCCCCCGACTTCAGAGAGGCGGTTACTGAACGGTGATCTGCTTGCTGCTGGCGCCGACGCGCTTGGGCAGCGTCAGTTCCAGGATGCCGTTCTCGTACTTGGCATTCGCCTTCGACTCGTCGATCTCGGCGCCAAGGCGGAAGGTGCGGGCCACGCGGCCGTAGTAGCGCTCGCTGTGAATGACGCGTTCGCCTTCCTTGTCTTCGCGCTCGGCCTTGGTCTCGGCAGACAGCGACACCTGATCACCGTCGATCTCGATCTTGATGTCTTCCTTCTTCACGCCGGGCAGTTCGGCATGCACCATGTAGCTGTCCTTCTGCTCGGACACCTCGATCTTCGCGCGACGCGCGACATCGGCCTGCTCCATGGCAGCGGCGCTCACGGGGCGCACGAAAAATCCCTTCAGCAAGTCATCGAAAACATCACCAAGCGGTTCGTAGCGATTGATATTGGCCATGATATTTCTCCTTCGTCAGTTTCGGCGTTTCACTGCATCGGCGCGTGGACGGTGTCTCTCGCGCTGCTGATCAGAAGGTGGGGTGGGGATTGGCGATTTCAAGCCCCGTGCGGCAGTTCGCACTTGCGCAATGCGAACCGGCCCGATAGATTGAGGTCATTCTCAACGCACCGACTTGTCCGAATTGAAATCTTCCGGCACCCCTCTTGATCTGGAGGCCCACCGCCCCCACCTCATGAAATTCGCCCTGCTTCAGTTGCGCGATCCGAGCGCAGCCGAAGACGCGGTGCAGGAGACATTTGTCGCCGCCCTGCAGGGCGCAGCCAGCTTCGCGGGACAGTCCAGCGTGCGCACCTGGCTAATCGGCATCCTGAAACACAAGATCATCGATCACATCCGCCAGAGCAGTCGCGAACGTCCCATGGCGCTGGCGCCCGAAGAACTGGTCACGGCCGACTTCGACGACTGCTTTGCCGCCGACGGCCACTGGAATGAAACGCCCTCCCACTGGGGCCACCCCGACCTGTCGCTGGAGCAAAGCCGCTTCTTCGCCGCACTGGAGCGCTGCCTCGCGGGCCTGCCCGCGAACACGGCGCGTGCGTTCACGATGCGTGAAGTGATGGGACTCGAGACTGACGAAATCTGTAAGGAACTGAAGATTTCCACGTCTAATTGCTGGGTGATGCTGTATCGCGCGCGCATGAGCCTGCGCGAATGCCTGGAAATCAACTGGTTCGGCAACCCGGCCGCCAAACAAGCCTGAGCACCATGATCTTCTACATCAACTGCAGGCAAGCCAGTCGCAAGCTGTCCGAAGCCGCGGACCGCAAGCTGCCGCTTTCCGACCGCATGACGCTGCGCATTCACCTCGGCATCTGCGATGCCTGCACGAATTTCTCCCAGCAGCTGCACTTCCTGCGCCGTGCCATGCAGGCCTACCCGGGCCCGGATTCCCCCGACAACGGCGCGCCGGCAGACCGGCGCTGACGCAGCCGGCGCAGAAAAGCCAAGGGCCCGCCGCCATCAGGCGACAGGCCCCGTGAGAAAACCAGGTCCGGCGAAAACGAATCAGTGCTTCATCATGCCTTCGTGAGCGGACTTCGCCTCCTTGGCCGCCGCAGCGGCCGCCAGATCACGCACCTCGGCCTGCACCTCGACCACCTGCGCCTTCTTGTCACGGCCCTCGAAATGCAGCTTGAGCGCCACCTTGTCACCCTTGGCGAGCGGTTTCTTCAGGCCCGTGAGCATGACGTGGTATCCGCCCGGCCCGAGGTCAACCGCCTTGCCGGCCGGCACTTCCAGTTGCGGCACGGCCTTCATGCGCATGACGTTGCCGTCCATTTTCATTTCATGGATTTCGACCTTCTCGGCCACTGACGTCTCGGCGCGCGTCAACACCACGTCGACAGGACTCTTCAGCGACATGAACGCTCCGGTGGCGCTCTGGCCCTTGACGGTGCCACGCACCCAGGCGTCGCTCACCATCACCTGAGACCAGGCGCTGCCGGTCAGCCCGAGCACCGCCACCGCCACCGCCACCGCTGCCATTGCCATGGACAGCGCCACTTTTCTTATTCGCATGTTGCTTCCTTTCAGTTCACCACGATATCGTTCAGCCGCCGCACTGGCCAGCCGTTACAGCACGTACCTCGCCAGATCCTCGCTTGCCGCGAGATCCTTCAAGCGCAAATCCACATAGGCCGCATCGACCTTCAGCGCCGTTTCGCCGCCGGCCTTGCCGGCCGAGAAAGACACTTCCTCGAGCAGCTTTTCCATCACGGTGTAAAGGCGGCGCGCGCCGATGTTCTCGGTCTTCTCGTTCACCGACCAGGCGATCTCGGCCATGCGCTGGATGCCATCGGGCTGGAACTCGACAGTCAAGCCATCGGTGCCGAGCAACGCCACGTACTGAACGGTGAGGCAGGCGTCCGTCGAGGTCAGGATGCGCTCGAAGTCCGATACCGTCAGCGAATCGAGTTCGACGCGGATGGGAAAGC
>CANIIN010000227.1 GCA_947467405.1 Betaproteobacteria bacterium
CGTCCCCTGCTCAGAAGCCGATTGCGCCGGCGCAGGATGCGGGCAAGGTTCCAGGTGCTGCAACGCCCGCTCGATCCGTAGCGCCGCCTGCGATGCAAACCTTGCCCCAGATTGCTGCGGTGAAGCCTGCTCCAGCAGATACACCTGCGCCGCCACGGTCGGCAACCCCTGTGGTGGAACCCCGTATCGACCGGCAGGCATCCGGCAGGCCGGCCGATGTGGCTGAAACGGTTTACCGTCGAGCTGTCGGATTCATCAACCAGGGTCGAGTCTCCGAAGGCATTGAAGAGTTGCGCGGCGCGTTGGGTGCGGATCCGCGGCACGACTCGGCTCGCCAGACGCTGGTAGCACTTCTGCTGGAACAAAAGCGTTCCGAGGAAGCGGCCGGCTTCCTGCAGCAGGGGTTGGCGGTGAGTCCGTCCAACAGCGGATTTACCATGCTCCTGGCGCGTATCATGGTCGAGCATCAGGATGTACCGGGCGCTCTGGCTCTGTTGCAGAAGTATGCGGCGGCGGGTGCCGGCAACGCCGACTACCGGGCTTTCACGGCGGCCCTGCTGCAGCAGCAGTCGCGTCACAAGGAGGCGGTGGACGAATATCTGGCGGCACTCAGGATCGCGCCGCAGGCAGGTGTATGGTGGGTCGGATTGGCGATTTCGCAGGAAGCGATGGAGAAAAAGAGCGATGCATTCGAATCCTTCCAGCGTGCCCGTGCCACGCGCAGCCTGAGCCCTGACGTGGCGGCCTACGCCGAACAGCGCGTACGACAACTGCAGCCAGCTCAGTAAAGAAACAGGAAACAGCATTTCCGTGCCGGCATGACGGGCGGGAAAGCCATCAATACAAGGTCCGCGTGCAAATTCCACCCAAGCTGCTGGAGATTCTGCGTAATGCCAAGCGCGTCGCGGTTCTGACGGGCGTCGGTATTTCTGCGGACAGCGGCATTCCGACCTTTCGGGATTCACAGCATGGCCTGTGGTCGCGATTCAGGCCGGAAGACCTCGCCAATGCCGCAGCCTTCGAACGCGACCCGAAGCTCGTATGGGGATGGTACGAATGGCGCCGCCGCGCCATGGCGGGCGCAGTTGCCAATCCTGCCCACGAGGCACTGGTGACGATGGAGCACCGCTTTGCGTCCTTCATGCTCATCACGCAGAATGTCGATGGTCTGCATGGTTCCGTCGGAAGTCGCAGCATGGTGGAGCTGCATGGCAATATCATGCGCAACAAGTGCTTCGCCGAGAACATCGTGGTCGACAACGGCGTTGCCGATCCGTACGACCCCGAGGCCCCGCCGACATGCCCGCATTGCGGTGCCTTTCTGCGGCCAGACGTGGTGTGGTTTGGTGAATCAATGCCCGAGGCAACCATGCTGGCGGCGGACAAGGCCGCCCGCGAATGCGAAGTGTTCTTCGCCATCGGAACGTCTGCCGCGGTCATGCCGGCTGCGCACTTTCCCCGCATCGCCCTGGAGTCAGGCGCCATCCTGATCGAAATCAATCGCGATCCGACGCCGTTGTCCGGCGCCGCACATGCGGTTCTGCGCGGACCGGCGTCTCTCGTGCTGCCCCACCTGCTCAAGGCGACCTGGCCCGGACACTGACGCGTTACCGTGCGGCACTTCATGGCACGGACCGAACCGGCGTGGCGGGCGACAGCCAGGTCAATGAGGTAGCATCTTCGCCATCGGTATTGCAAGCGAGGAGGCTGCCAGTGCGTGATCGCTACGAAGAACTCCGTGCGGCATTCCGCTGGGATGTCCCTGATCGATTCAATATCGCCCAGGCATGCTGCGGCCGCCATGCTGCGGACTCGGCAAGGGTGGCGTTGCTCTGGGAGGATGAGCGCGGCAGAACGGCAACCTGGACCTACCAGGCCCTGCAGCGCGCCGCCAATCAATTGAGCAACGTGCTGTCGGCCCACGGCGTCAGGCGCGGGCAGTGTGTCGCGATTCTGCTCTCGCAGCGTCCCGAAACGGCCATCGCACATATCGCGTGCCACCAGTTGGGTGTCGTCGCCATGCCCTTGTCGATCCTGTTCGGGCCGGAGGCGCTCGAGTACCGGCTGGCCGACAGCGCCAGCGTCGTGGCGATTGTCGATACCGTTTCGATGGATAACCTCGCGCCGATCCGCACGCGATTGCCCGGCTTGAGACATGTGATTGGCGTCGATGGCGCGCGCGATGCAAACGTGCTGGACTGGGAAGAACTTCTTTCCAAGGCGTCGGATCGCTTCGACCCTGTCGCGACGCTGGCCGGCGATCCTGCCTACCTGATCTATACGAGTGGCACCACCGGGCCGCCCAAGGGCGCATTGATGCCACAGCGCGCGTTGCTGGGCAATCTGCCGGGCTTTACCTATTCCCAGGACGGGTTTCCTCAGCCTGGCGACCTATTCTGGTCACCGGCTGACTGGGCATGGACCGGTGGCTTGATGGATGCGCTGCTGCCGACTCTCTATTACGGGTTTCCGTTGCTGGGCTATCAGGGACGCTTCGATCCGGAGAAGGCCTTCTGGCTGATGCAGAAGTACCGCGTGACCAACACGTTCCTGTTCCCGACCGCCTTGAAGATGATGATGAAGGCGGTTCCGGATCCGGCCGGGCGCTTTGATCTCGCGCTGCGCTCGATCATGAGTGCGGGCGAGTCGGTAGGCGAGACGGTGTTCAACTGGTCGCAGGCGGCGCTCGGCGTCACGGTCAACGAGATGTTCGGCCAGACCGAGATCAACTACATCGTCGGCAATTCGCACACACTGTGGCCGGCGCGGCCGGGTTCGATAGGGCGGCCCTATCCGGGGCATCGCGTATCGCTCATCGATGACGATGGCAACGAGGTTCCGGTCGGCGAACCAGGCGACATCGCGGCGTGGGATGAGGGCGATCCGGTGTTCTTTCTCGAGTACTGGAAGAATCCGGAGGCGACCCGCAAGAAGTACACCGGACACTGGTGTCGCACCGGTGATCTCGCCGTGCGCGATGAGCAAGGCAATTTCTGGTATCAGGGGCGCTCCGATGACATGTTCAAGGCGGCCGGCTATCGCATCGGTCCATCGGAAATCGAGAACTGTCTGGTCAATCACCCGGCCGTGGCCAATGCGGCGGTGGTGCCGAGTCCTGATGCAACGCGCGGCAATCTGGTGAAGGCCTACATCGTGCTGACGCCGGGTCACCTGGCATCGGATGACCTGGCTGCAGCCATCCAGGATCATGTGCGCGATCGCCTGGCGCCCTATGAATATCCGCGCCTGATCGAATTCATCGAGGCCCTGCCGATGACCACCACGGGCAAGGTGCAGCGGCGCATATTGCGCCTGCGTGAGGCGGAACGGGCTGCGGCCGCCGTCGGCGCTGCCGGGAGAATGCCTGAAGATCCTCATGGATAAAGGATCTGCAAGGCATCCCGTTGCTGAGTGACTGGATCGAAGCGTCAGCTTAGGCCCGGCGATTCCGTCGCCGGCGATCCCATTTCAATCTAGAATCGACGTCCGCAAGCCCATGCGGCCTACGCAGCGCGAGGGATGGATCGCGTTTGCCGGGCCGGATGACTGCCTCCGAAATGAACAATGACAGGAACAACAATGGGACCACTATCCGGACTTCGAATCGTTGAAATGGCCGCCATCGGCCCAGCCCCGATGGCTGCGATGCTGCTCGCGGATCTCGGTGCCGAGGTCATTCGTGTCGACCGCCTCGAGCAGGGTGCGCCGATTTTCGAGATGGCCAAGAAGTTCGAAGTGGTGTCGCGCGGACGGCAATCGATTGCTCTCGATCTCAAGCATCCGGAAGGGGTGGCGGTGCTGCTGCGGCTGATCGACAAGGCGGATGGGTTGATTGAGGGCTTTCGACCCGGCGTCACGGAACGCCTGGGATTCGGTCCCGCGGAGTGCCACGCGCGCAACCCGCGCCTGGTGTACGGACGCATGACTGGATGGGGGCAGGATGGACCGCTGGCCAAGGCGGCCGGACATGACATCAACTACATCTCGCTGACGGGTGTGCTGAACGGCATCGGTCGCGCCGGTGAACGTCCGGTGCCGCCGCTCAATCTGGTCGGCGACTACGGCGGTGGCGCGATGTTTCTGGCCTTTGGCATGGTCACGGCATTTTTCGAGCGCGAGCGGTCCGGCAAGGGGCAGGTGGTCGATGCCGCCATGGTGGATGGCGCAGCCTTTCTCATGTCGCCGTTCTTCGGCATGCGTGCGGCCGGCATCTGGTCCAATCAGCGTGGCGACAACCTGCTGGATGGCGCCGCGCCCTTCTACGACACCTACGAAACCAGCGACGGCAAGGCGGTCGCCGTGGGCTGCCTAGAGAACAAGTTCTTCGCCGAGATGACGCGGATCATCGGTCTGGACAAACGCTATATCGCAATCCAGAACGACCGCAAGGTGTGGCCAGAGATGCGACGCGACCTGACGGCGATCTTCCGCTCCAAGACACGTGACGAATGGGTGGCGCTGCTGGAAGGGACGGACGCCTGCGTGTCCGGCGTGCTCGATCTCGATGAGGCGCCGAAGCATCCGCACAATGTTGCACGCGGAATCTACCCCGCCCATCTTGGCGTGCCGCAACCGGCACCCGCGCCGCGATTCAGCCGGTCGACTCCGGATCAGTCATGCGCTCCCCCGGTGGCCGGAGCGGACACTCGCAAAGTGCTTGCCGAATCGGGATTTGCCGCCGGAGAGATCGAGGAGCTGCTGGGCAGGCGCGTTGTCGGCTGAATCGAGGGCAGTTCACGCCTTACAGGCTGATTGAAATATTTCCAGCATGATTTCATCGGCCCCGTATTCGTAGCCCGGTGCAACCTGAACCATGACGGTTTTCGATTTTCTATCGATCAGGATGTTTTGGGAATGGTTTCCCGCCATTCTCAAGACGTTTCCATCGCCGCTCTGAAGCCAGAAGAAGTTCTTGTAGCCACGCCCCGGCCTTGCGACACCGAAGCGGTTGGCTTGGTCTTTCTCGCTGATGTTGGATGTATTGTCCAGCCAAGCCTTCGGAACGACTTGTTTTCCAAACGCCTGACCATCATTGGCTACCAGCATTCCGAGTCGGGCCCAGTCTCGCAGCGTGGCTGAATATCCTGCCGCGCTGAAAGTAAAGCCTTTGGAATCCGTGAGCCATGTTGCGTCGGATTCTGCTCCGAGGGGTTGCCAGAGGAGCTGTTCTGTCAGAGTGGGCAGCGGTTGCTGGTAGACCGACTCCAGCACCCAAGCCATTAACACCGGACATAAGTCGGTGTAGTTGAAGCGAGTGCCCTGTGGGTCGATTCGTCCCCAGCGGAATTCCACGATGCCCTTGAGTTGATCAGTACCCTGCCCCCTGCGGGGAGAGTATCCAATCTGCGAATACCCGTATCGCTCAAAACCATTGTTCGGGGCGCAGAAAAATTC
>CANIIN010000228.1 GCA_947467405.1 Betaproteobacteria bacterium
GCACACCCCGCCTTCCGCGGCACCGGAGTTTCCGCCACCGAACTCCTCGACCAGGATATTGGTCAATTCATCGTCGGCCCCCGCTACTGCGCAACCCATCCAGTCCAGCAGGCAGTGTCGCGCCGCTTCGCGCGTCGCTTCCGGCAACAGATTCCAGCGGACTGCGCGCGCTTCACGAACGATCAGTTCGGTCACCCCGTTTCCCAGGGAACCGCCAGTGCTTGTCATATTCGAAAATGAACTCACGATGAAGAAACCCAGTCTAGTGCGGTTTTACGGCATGCGGCATTTCATCCGGTCGCATGGGGACGATCAATGCGTCGAGGGCGAGCGCGCCTTGGCCCTGTGGCATGACGACGAACGGATTGATGTCGATTTCCGCAATCGTATCCCGGTTCGTTGCCGCAAATCGCGAAAGCGCGGAAAGAGCGCGCGTCAAGGCGCCAATATCAGCGGGAGGGGAGCCGCGTGTGCCTTCAAGTATGGCGTAGCCGCGTATTTCCCGAACCATCGACAGGGCCTCATCCTCATCGAACGGTGCCAGCCGGAACGCCACGTCTTTCAATACTTCCACGTAAACGCCACCCAGGCCGAACATGACCATCGGCCCGAACACAGGGTCCCTGAAGACGCCGCAGATGGTTTCGATTCCGCCCGTGCACATCGGCGCAACAAGGACTCCGGTCAGGCGTGCCTCTGGCCGTAGCGTCGCAACGCGATCAAGCAACGCCATGGCCGCGCTGGCGGCCGCATCGGGGGTCGGCAGGTTCAACACCACCCCACCGATTTCAGTCTTATGCGCTATATCGGGGGACAATATCTTCAGCGCAACGGGGCAACCGAGTTCCGCGGCCGCCAGCCTGGCCTGGTCAGCATCCCTGATCACGCGCTCGGGGAGGGCCGGAATGCCGGCCGCTGCAAGAAGGTTCTTGGCGACATGCTCGTTGAGAGAGGCCAGGTCCGCTGCAGTGACCCGCAGGGCGGAACGCGTCGACTGTTCCGTACCTGCCGGGCTGGGCGACCCGGGGGCGGGCAAGGATGAGGCGAACGTCTCCGCAAAAGAGGCGAGCGCAGCAATGGCCTTGACGGCGCGATTCACATCCTCATAGACAAGGAAGCCGGCTTGTTCGAAACGGCGTACTACCGCTGACGGCGCTGCGAATGAAAGCACGATCAATCGTTCTGGAAAGCGTCGGTGCACGTCCGTGAACGCTTGCAGCAGGGGTTCGGTCATGGAACTGGCGGCCGGCGCGCTCGTCAGGAAGCAAACTATCGCCCCATAGTCGCCATCGGTCAGCGCGATCTCCAGGCAACGGTCAATCACCGTCAGGTCATTGATGGCTTGTGCAGTCACATCGATTGGATTGGCCACCGCCGCGAAGGGCAGCATGGTCTTGATGCGCGCCTGGGCCTCTACCGGCAGCAGCCCCACTTCGAGTCCGCAGGCTTCGGCGGCATCCGACATCTGCACGCCGAGGCCGCCAGAAACGGTCACGATGCCAAGGCGCCTGTTGGGCGGGAATACCCCATGCGCACAGGCCACCGCGATGTCCAGCATCTGCTCGATGCTGTCGGCGCGAAAAACGCCATATTGCCGCAATATCGCATCGTAGACGGCGTCCTGTCCCGCGAGTGCGCCGGTGTGTGATGCTGCGGCGCGTGCCCCGCTGTCGGAGCGTCCTACCTTCAGCATGACGACCGGCTTGCGATGCCGGCGCGCGGTTTCCAGCGCGCGGATGAATGTGGCGCCGTCGCGAATCGCTTCGGCATACACGACAATCACCTTGACATGGGGGGAACTGGCCATCCACAGGATGCACTCGGCGATATCGACATCCGCTTCATTTCCCGTTGTGATCCAGTACTGGATTCCGATCCCACGTTGCTTGCAAAGGTAGCCGAGATGACCGCCGCACGCGCCGCTCTGACTGGCAATCGATATGGGACCTGGCGGCAGCACGCCGTCGTCAAATGCCTGGGTAAATGTGCCGAAAAAACCGGTGGCGGAATTGAATGCCCCCAGGCAGTTCGGCCCCAGAACACGCATGCCGCTCTGTCGCGCGATTTGGCGAATGGCATTCTGCCGACCCGCTCCTTCCTCGTCGGTTTCCGCAAATCCGGACGAAAAAACAATGACTGCCTTCACGCCCTTTTCGGCACAGGCGGCAACCGCCTCCACGACCTGCTCGGACGGCAGCGCCAGGATGGCGAGATCAACGGCATGAGGAATGGTCGAAATCGATTTGAATGCCGGCAATCCCTGAACGGTGTCGCGGTTCGGATTGACGGGATAGATGGCGCCCGAATAGCCCGCCTGGCGGAGGTAGCGTATCGGCCGGCCGCCAATGCGCGCTGCGTCGTCGGACGCTCCAATGATGGCAACTGACCGGGGTTCGAATAGCGCATTCAGCGCGCCAGGGTTTTCCCCCGGGAGGATTTCATCTTGTTTCAATTGGGCGACCAGGACATTTTTCGGTTCGACAACTTAGCATCGTGCATGGGTGTATGCGGATGCGCATGGGTGAATATTGGGCGCATGCAGTGGATTCGCGGGGCTGGCTCAAGGTAACAGGCGCCCCCCATCATACCGGCCGCCAGCGCCGCACGTCTCGGACTGCTTGCACGCTTCACGAAACCGCACGCACACCCGGCGGGCCGGCGAAATCGGCACCATTTCCAGCCGTCCAAGGTTTTCAGTCGACCAAGGCGGGGAGATATTTCCCCAAAACTCTCCATGCCAGAACCAAATGAATGGACGACCCTGCAAGACCGGGAGCATAGTGCAAAAGTGCCAGTCCGGGCGCGCCTGAAGACGGGTCCCCGTTGCTTGGTAAAGGGGGATAAAATCCGCTCCCCCGATCGCCCAAGGGTTCCAACCGGACGCCTTTCCGGGCCGCTCGAGGCGAACCGATTCAGATACGGAGGTTGCGATGTCCAGGCACGAGAAGATTCAGCGCATCACGGCACCTGAAATCTATGCCCGCAAGGGCCAGAAGAAGATTGTCTCCCTGACGGCCTACACCGCGCCGATGGCGGCCTTGCTCGATCCCCACGCGGATTTCCTGCTGGTGGGCGATTCGGTGGGCATGGTGCTGCATGGCATGACCAGCACCGTGGGCGTTACGTTGGAAATGATGATCATGCACGGCAAGGCCGTCATGCGCGGCGCCATGCGCTCCATGGTGGTGGTGGACCTGCCGTTCGGCACCTACGAGTCCGGTCCGCAGAAGGCATTCGAGTCCTCGGCACGGCTGTTGTGCGAAACCGGTTGCCAGGCGGTCAAGGTCGAAGCCTGCGAAGGCATGCCCGAAACCATCGACTATCTGGTCAAGCGCGGCATCCCGGTCATGGGCCATGTCGGCCTGCGTCCGCAGGCCACCAATGTGGACGGCGGCTTCCGCGCCAAGGGGCGTTCGGCTGCCGAGCGCGAGCGCGTCATCGCCGAAGCGCGCGCGGTGGACGCGGCGGGGGCCTTCGCCATCGTGGTCGAGGGCGTAGCCAGCGATCTCGCCGACGAGATCACGGCTGCCGTGAAGGCGCCGACCATCGGCATCGGCGCATCGCCCAACTGCGACGGCCAGATCCTCGTCACCGATGACATGCTCGGCCTGTTCGAGTGGACGCCGAAATTCGTGCGTCGCTATGCCTCGCTGCGCGAGACCATCGACAAGGCGGTCGCGCACTATGCCGAGGATGTGCATTCCGGGCACTTCCCGGGCCAGGCGGAGATCTACACGCTGCGCGCCAAGTAACACCGCCACCGCACGTCCGGCGGCGCAGGCTATGGGAAGTGCGCGTCGTTGCCGCATACCGTTGAACAAAGAAGACTGACCCAGCAATGACCCAGACACTCACGCTTACCCGTCCCGACGACTGGCACCTGCATCTGCGCGATGGCGCGGTGTTGCCGGCCTTGCTGGCGCACACGGCGCGGCAGTTCGCGCGCGCCATCGTCATGCCCAACTTGAAGCCGCCGGTGACCACCGTGGCGCAGGCTGCGGCCTATCGTGAGCGTATTCTGGCGGCGCTGCCGCAGGGGGCGCAATTCGAGCCGCTGATGACGCTGTACCTCACGGACAACACCAGCGCCAGCGAGATCGCGGCAGCCAAGGCCAGTGGTTTCGTGCACGCGGTGAAGTATTACCCGGCCGGTGCCACCACCAATTCGGAAGCAGGCGTCACGTCACTGGAGCGTGCCTTCCCGGCGCTGGCGGCGCTGGAGAAGCACGGCTTGCCGTTGCTGGTGCACGGCGAGGTGACGCAGCAGACGGTGGACATATTCGATCGCGAAAAGGTGTTCATCGACAGCGTGTTCGCAGCCATCCGCAGACAGTTCCCGGCGCTGCGCATCGTGTTCGAGCACATCACCACGCTCGAGGCGGCGCAACTGGTGACCGAGGCGCCCGCCCACATCGGGGCCACCATCACGGCGCACCACCTGCTGTACAACCGCAATGCAATCTTCCAGGGCGGCATCCGTCCGCATTACTACTGCCTGCCGGTATTGAAGCGCGAAGAGCATCGCGCGGCCCTGGTCAAGGCCGCAACGTCTGGCAATCCCAGGTTCTTCCTTGGCACCGACAGTGCGCCGCATGCGCAGCATCTCAAGGAGCATCCGTGCGGTTGTGCTGGTTGCTATACGGCCCACGCGGCGCTGGAACTCTATGCGCAGGCCTTCGAGGCGGCCGGCGCGCTGGGCAAGCTGGAATCCTTCGCCAGCTTCAACGGCGCGGATTTCTATGGACTGCCGCGCAATACGACCAAGGTGACGCTGCAGCGCGAGCGCTGGAGCGTACCGGCCAGTTACGCTTTCGGTGCGGGTGAGAACCTGGTGCCGATGGGTGCAGGCGAATCGCTCGAGTGGCGTCTGGTCTGATCGCTTTCGCCGGATCGTCGCTCGATTCACCGGCCTTTGCGCCACTGGCGCCGTGGTTGGCGCGCCTGCCGGCCGGCGCGTTGGCCGGGACACATCTGCCCGGTTGCGGTGACCTCAACGCTCTCTTCGCTGCTGCGCCGACCGGACCGCCCTTCACGGCCAGCGGCCAGCGCCTGCGTTGTGTCACCCCTGAATCATTGGCCGGGCTGCCGGACGAAGCCTATGAAGCACGGGTGTGGCGCAGCGGCGAAATCGCCACGCGCCTGGACAACTGGCATGACCTCTTCAATGCGCTGACCTGGTGTGCGTTTCCGGAGATCAAGCGCGTCATCAATGCGCATCATGCGGCGCGAATCGCACAGCCGGAGTCGTCCGCTTCTAGGGGCAGCTTGCGCGGCACTGTCCGCGATGTGCTGACACTCTTCGATGAAGACGGGCTGGTGGTGCCCTGCGCCGATGCCGGACTGGCGGCGATGCTGAACGGATTCCGCTGGAAGGAACTGTTCGTGGATCA
>CANIIN010000229.1 GCA_947467405.1 Betaproteobacteria bacterium
AGCGGCCTGCGCGGCGGCGATGGCGGACTCCTGCGCCTGCAGGTCCTGTTCCTTCTCGATGCGCTCGCGTTGTTTATCGGTGTACATGAGCCGGCCGGCAAAACCGTCGCGGCTGAGCTTTTCGTAGGCGGCCTCCTGCTCGCGAAAGTGCGGCAGGGTCTGCACGAGCTTGCGCTTAATCTGCTCGGCGGTATGCAGGTCGAAGTTGGCTTTCTCGAGCAGCGCGCGCTCCTGCGCCAGTGAGTTCTCGTAGGCCTGGCGATTGGCATCGAATTGCGCGTGTACTTGCGCGAAGAGCTCCGCGGGCTCGTCCTTGCGCCGCGTGAATGACGCGCCAGCCAGTTGCGCATCAATGCGCCGCACGGCCAAGCGACGGTTCTGCACATCGGACACCAGGTTTTTGAGGTCGGATTGAGATAGGGCTGCATCCATGCGCAGCAACACCTGCCCGGCTTTGACGTGTTCGCCTTCGCGAACGAGGATTTCCTTGACCACACCGGCATCCACGGGCTGCACGATCTTGAGATAGGAGTCGGGCACCAGCTTGCCCTCGGCCACGGCAACGACGTCCAGTCGGCCCAGCACCGACCAGATGAGCAACGCGCCAAGGAAGGCCAGGACGATCCACAGCATGCGTCGCCCGAGCGGGTTGGGCGGCGTGCGTTGCAGACGAATCAGCGCGGGATGAAAATCGTGTGCACTGGTCTCAGGTGAAGCGAAATGCTCAAGCAAGGTTGACACGCTTATCCTCCTTACATTGATGATCTGTGCAGATTGCCTATGCAGCGAGTGCGACCAGCCCTTCGCTTAATCCGGAGAACGATTGCAGTCGCGCGCCTTCGCCGCCCAAACCGGATGCGCCCATGCCAAGCGGCGCCAGTTCGGACAAACCGGGAAAACCTGCAATCGGCGAGTTGATGAATCCCGCCGACGAATTGGCGGCGGTCGATTCGTCGAAGCTGGCCAGGCGGAATTGCAGCAGGGCGTTGGCAATGGCCCATGGGGTCAACGCCGGGGCAGCTTCACGAGGGGCATCGTTTTGTTGCGCGAGCCACGTCAGGCCGCCGGGTTCGGTTTCACGCTGCACGGTCCGCGATTCAAAAGCGGAGCCATCTTGACTGCCCGTTGCATCGTCGGTCGAGACCGAGCCGGATGAAACAAACGATGACATCGCGTCACGTGCACGGGCGACCGACGGTCCATTCCCGTCCGGCGTCGCAGCAACGCTGCCGCCGACCGCGCCTGCTGACCCGCGCGATGCGTTCGGTACCGAAGATCCGGAAGCGAGTTCTGGCTGCGGCAGCGAAAGGGTGAGCGGTGCCAATGAATGGGACGAAAAGGATCCCGATATTTCAGCGGCGCTGAACTGTGCCAAGCCGGCGCCGCCGAACTCGACGGATGAACCGGCTAGCATGTCGTTGGACTCGGTCGGCACAAAGACTGAGGGCAATGAGATGCTGAAACCACTGCCGGGCGCTTGATCGCCGCCCGCGATCAGTTCGCCAGCATCTGTGCTTGGCGTTGATGCTTCGGGTTCACCTCCACCGCCGGCACCGATGACTGGATCCGATGATCCGATGTCATCAGCGGGTGGAAATGATTCAAATGTGTGGACAGGGTCGGGTATCAAGACGGCAACGCTGCGCAGCATGGTGGCGTCCCACACCATGCCATCATTGAACTCGACACGCGCGATGACGTCGCGACTTGCTCCACCCACGATCGTTACGCTGTCGCCAGCGGCCTGGTCGCCGATGGTGAGGATGAGATTGTCCTGGCTTTGCGCCACCGACAAGGTGGCGGCGGAAATGTCCGGACCGAAATGGAGCGTATTGATTTCCGCGATGGATTGATCGGCCTCGGAAATGAGGTCGCGACCGTCACCGAGTTGAAAGCGATAAGTGTCGTTGCCTGCCCCGCCATCGAGCGAATCATCGCCGGCACCCCCGGACATCGTGTCATTGCCGCTTGCGCCCGCCAGCACGTCATTGCCCGCGAACCCGGACATGACGTTGCCGTGGCCGGTACGCGCTTCGAGAACGTCATCACCATCGGACCCGGCTTGCTGGATGGTGAGGGCGGGCGTCGAAATCAGCGTGTCGAAGCCTACCCAGCGACCATCGACGTAATCACTGACAGCGCGGTAGTAAATCGATGGCAGGACCGTGTCGTCGGCCAGTGTGACCCGGATGACGCCTTCGCCGCTGACGATGGTCAGTTCATTCCCTGTCCACTCAAGGTAGATGCTGGAGGGCGCGTACAGCAGATCTTCGTCGATCAGTTCGCCTGCGAGGAAGACGATGCGGTTGCTGCCCTGCGCGTCCCGAACGGTGACCAGCCCCGCGTCGGGGAGAATCTGGTACTCGTCGTCACCGGCGCCGCCATCGAGAACGCTGCCGTCGCTACCGGGTCCCGCCACCAGGATGTCGTTGCCGTCCTCACCGTACAAGGACGATGCGCCGGCCGCGGACTGCAGGTAGTCGTCGCCATCGCCACCCAGGACGTAGTCGTTCCCGCCTGTGCCAATGAACGTATCGGCGCCATCTCCCAATTCGACGTAATCATCCGCGGAAGAGCCCAAGACGAAATCATCGCCTTCATCGACGTAGATGAAAAAGCTACCCTCATCCGCATTGCTTGCGTAGGCCTCGATGCGGTCATTGCCGGCACCCCCATCGATCACATAGTGACCGTTGGCGGCGATGATCTGATCGTCCCCTGCCCCGCCATCCAGATAACCGCCAGAGCGCACGACGGTCAGTCCGCTGGTGATCAGGTCATCGCCTTCGCCGCCGTCGATGACATTGATCCCGCCGTCTCCGTTCAGGACGTCGTTGCCCGTGCCACCAGAGATGTAATCGTCGCCGTCCCCACCGGACACCCAGTCATTGCCGCTTCCGGCATAGATCGCATTGGAGCCGGCGACGGAAGCGACGACCAACTGGCTGAGTGCGGAAGGCAGCTCCTGAAAGGCGTCGCCGGCGGCGCTGATCTGGAAGGTCCATTGAAAGTTGAAGCTGTCCGGCACGCGAACAACGCCGTGCCCATCGTAAGCAAAGCTCGGGCTGGCATCTTCGTCGCCGTAGATGTGGTCATCGCCGGCGCCGCCGACCAGCGTGTTGTTGCCGGCACCGCCAAAGAGAACATCAGCACCATCACCACCCACCATCGTGTCGTCGCCGCCCCAGCCGGACAGCCAGTCACCAAGCTGGTCCGTACCGCTCGCGGAGTCACCGTCGGCGATGGCCGTTTCGATCTCGACTTCCGCGCCGCCGAATATCCGGTCATTGCCGACGCTACCGTCAATGACGTCGATTCCATCGCCACCGACGAGCGTGGTGCCGACAAACAGCGAATTCCGTTGCGCCGTGATCAAGTCATTGTCGTCGCCCCCATCGACGAAGACATGATTGCCATCGACCATGACGAAATCATTGCCGCTGCCGGTGAAGACATCGATATAGTCGTTGACGTATGTGAGCGGATCGCCCTCTGTCAGATAAATTCCCGTGTACCAAATGACGTCGTCAATACTCCCGGGGTCGTCGTCATCGCTCTTGGTGAAGTACCCCGGAAGCCGCGGCAATTCAGGATCGACCGTGCTGTCCAGAGCGATTCCGAGGTCACCGTTGTGAAAGTTCTCCACGGTGATACCGCCGGAGATCTGCAGCGTGGCGCCTGCGACGAGATCGCCGACGACCGTGTATTGAACGTTTCCGTCCTCGCTGGCAAAGCGGTTTGCGCCCGTTCTGGCTCCGCCGGCGAGCACGACATCATCCAGTTTGATCTGGCCAGAGCCATCGAGATCGATGATGACCTGCAGACCGCCTGACGCCACTTCGTAGGTATCGAATCCCGCCCCGCCCTCCAGCCGATTGGATCCGGAACCGGCCAGCAGCGTGTCGTTGCCCGCAGCGCCGATCAGGATGTCGTTGCCGTCATCGCCTGCCAGGCGATCATTGCCTTTTCCCCCTTCGAGGTAATCATTTCCCTCGCCGCCGGACAGCAGGTCATCACCACCTTCGCCGTACAGGTGATCGGCGTAGTGGCTTCCGGTCCATACGTCGCTCGAATCGTTACCGAAGAGAATCTGAACCGGGTCGGTTCGTTGGATGTTGTTCCCGCCCAGCACACGAACGCTGTAGTCCTGGCCGGTGGAGTTCTTCAGGGTCCTGTCGGTGAAGAGAAAACTCTCGGCACCGAAGTCGGTGCGCTGGATGAATCCGTCATCGTCGACGTCTTTGATATTTTTCTGGTTCTTCCAGGAAAGGAAGGACGCACGATCGGCAAGCCAGGTCTCGGTTAGTGAACCGGTACCGGTTGCTGCGTTGAAAAGATCCAGTTCGCCGTTGGTGTTGTGAGTGGCGTAGATGGATGCGGGGCCTACGAGGACGAAGGGATTGAGTTCCTTGAGGGCGTAACGGTAGGCGAGGCTCTCAGAGTCGTTGTTCTGGGCCTTTGCAAGAATTGCTGAACTGGTCGGCACATCACGGAAAATGAACGCTCCGGCAAGTCCGCTCTGCTGAATAGTCGCCTGCAGATCGACGAGATTTGCGTAATACCGTTCGCGATCATCTGCCGCACTCGGCAGTTTGGTCGGTACAACACCTCCTCCCAAAAGGAGCCTCCTGATTGAATCCAGGCCAGCCTCTAGAGAATTCAAGCCCTTGCTTGCGCTCGCGGCGAGAATATTGTTGATGCTTCTTTCTGAAACGGTTTCATCCAGAAAGGAAAATAAATCGTAAAGGGCCAAGGAATCGCTGAGCTTCACGATCGAGTGATTGGGGAAGGTTCCCGCATCCGAACCATATCCGTCCGGTTCTCGCTCGATGAAGATGGGCCTGCGTGTACCGATGACTTGGCCCAGTCCCGCGGTGACATTGAGTCCGCCTTCGCCATAGAAGGCCAGATGCTTGCTACCGATCAAACCCGTTGTGGATGCGGTATTGATTCCAAACCAATTGGCAATTTCGCGTGGTAACGCGTCGACACCGGGTGAGTTGAAAGTTGTGATGTCACCTATTCGCGCTACCCCATCTTTCAATTCAACCAACTTTGCCAACAAGACGGCAACATGCCCGCCTAGGCTATGGCCAGTGAAATTGATGATGGCGCCTGGGGAAATGGCATCTAGTCCCGTATCGCTCTTAAGGGACTCTCGATAATACGAAACCCAATTCTTGAAATCCTGCCTTCCTCGCAGAACCGCCAGATCGATGCCGTCAAATCCGGGGGCCGATACCTTTGCGAGCAACTCTAACTCGCTTGTCGAATAGGTAACCGCACCAATCGTAGTCAGTTGCCGGTAGTAGCGATACGCCTGAACTACTTGTTGGCGCGCTCTACCAGCGAGAACAACTCCGAGAACGTCGGCGTTAAGTACGTC
>CANIIN010000230.1 GCA_947467405.1 Betaproteobacteria bacterium
AGGCCGCGCGCATCAAGGCGTAGGGGCCATGCAGCATGACATTGAGCACCTGGTCGACCGCCTCGTCGGCATGGTCGGTGAATTTTCCTGGGATCGAAATGCCGGCGTTGTTGACGAGGATGTCGAGCCGGCCCCAGGCCGCCACCGCCGCGCCAACCAGCGCTTGCGCTGCCGCTGGGTCGCTGACATCGCCGTGGTGGGCGATCGCGAGGCCGCCGGCGGCGCGGATCTCGGCGACCACTCGATCGGCGACCGCGGAATCGCCGCCGCGGCCGTCAGGCCCGGCTCCGGTGTCGTTGACGACAACCTTGGCGCCCCGCGCTGCGAGCAGCAGCGCGTGTTGGCGGCCCAGGCCGACGCCTGCGCCTGTGACGATCGCGACCCGGTTGTCGAATCGAATGGTCATGGTGTTTGTCTCCTGCATGGATACATGGGTGGTCGCTCTTTTGTCGGGCTATTGCTCATTCGGGTCTTTGCCGACCCTGCGCTTTGTCTGTCGTCATGCTGTTCTCCGAATCGCTCGCTGTCACTTCATGATCCCGAGAGCGCAGCGTGCGACTCGGTCGTTTCGGGGGGTGTCAGCGTATCGCTGGTGTGCTTTGTCCCATCATCGCGACGGCTGCGAGCTCGCGGTCGGCGAGTTGCGAGCGATCGCCGCGCGCGACGATCTCGCCTGCGCGCAGCGCGACGAATCGGTCGCCCAGCCGCGCTGCGAAAGCGTGGTTCTGCTCGGCCAGCAGCACAGCCAGCCCCTGTGCGCGCAGCGAATCGATGATCTGGACCAGATGGTCGAGTGCGACCGGCGCCAGCCCTTGCGAGGGCTCGTCGAGCAGCAGCACCGACGGCCGGCGCGCGATCGCCACCGCGATCGCGAGTTGCTGCTGCTCGCCGCCGCTGAGCATCGCGGCCGACTGGGCGCGCCGCTGCTCCAGGATCGGAAAGCTCGAATACAGCTGGGCGAGCGCTGCGGCCCGCGGCGGCGACGCGAGCAAGCGCACGCCGATCTGCAGATTTTCCGCCACCGAGAGCGCGCCAAAGAGGTTGCGCCGGCCCTCGGGCACCAGCGACAGCCCCATGCGGGCGCGCCGACTTGCGGCGCGGCCTTGCAGTGCGTGCCCGTCGACGAAAATCTCGCCGCTCGACGCCACCGAGCCCGCGATCGCGCCCAGCGTCGAACTCTTGCCTGCGCCGTTCGGCCCGAGCAGCACCAGCACCTCGCCGCGCTCGACTTCCAGCGCGATGTTGCGGCACACGACGATGCGGCCGTGGCGTGCGCTGACCCCTGACAGTCGCAGCGTCATTGCGTGCTCCCGGTGTCGCCGCGCTCGATGGCGCCGAGGTAGGCTTCGATCACGCCAGGGTCGCGTGCGACTTGCTCCGGCGCGCCCTCGCTGAGCACCTTGCCGAACTCGAGCACCGTGATCCTGTCGCACATCGACAGCACCAGAGAGAAATTGTGCTCGACCAGCAACACGCCGACGCCTGAGCTCGCAAGGGCGCGGATTTGCGCCGACAGAATGTCTTGTTCGGCCGCGCTCAGCCCGGCTGCGGGCTCGTCGAGCAGCAGGTAGCGCGCGCCGCTGGCGATTGCGCGCGCGACCTCGACCAGCCGCACCAGACCCATGGACAAGGTGCCGACCGGCGCTTCGGCCTGTGCCGCCAGGCCGAAGCGCTCGAGCAGCGCATCGGCACGCAGCCCGATCCGGCGCTCCTCGCGGCGCGCGCCTGGCAGGCCCGTGAGTGCGCCGAGAAAGCTCGCGCTCGACTGCACATAACAGCCGCACAGCACGGCGTCTCGCACTGTCGACCGAGCGTCTTCGCGTGGCGTCTGGAAGGTCCGCGACAGCCCCGCTTTGACAATCGTCTGTGGTCCGGCACCGGTGATGTCGCGGCCGTCGACCGTCACGCTGCCGCTGTCAGGGACGATGAAGCCGGTGATGCAGTTGAACAGCGTCGTCTTGCCCGAGCCGTTGCGCCCGATCAGGCCGGTGACGCGCCCAGGCTCGACGCTGATCGCCGCGTCGTCGAGTGCGTGCACCCCGCCGAATCGCTTGTGCATGCCGATGGCCTGCAGTCCTTTGCTCATGTCCGACGCTCGTCTTCTGGCGCAACCCGCGCTGGCTGCGGCACGATGGCGCGAAGCGCGCGTGCGAACCAGGGCTCGGCAATGCCCAGCAGCCCGTCGCGTGCGACGAGCAAGATCAGGATCAGTGTGCCGCCGTAGAACAGACCTTGCAGTTCCTGCGCTGGCAGCATCCGCATCAGCACGCCCAACACGATCGCACCGACGACCGGTCCCAAGACGTAAGAGGCGCCACCGATCACGGCCATCAGCACGACCGAGATTGACAGGTGGGTGCCCAGGTCGCCCGGACCGACGTAACTCACATAGTGGGCATACAGCCAACCGGCGACGCCGGCGAAGGCGGCCGACAGGCCGAATGCCGCGCTCGAGACTGCGACCACCGGCACGCCGTCGGCCATCGCCCGTGCGCGGTCGTGGCGCAGCGTGTTGAGCGCGCGGCCGAAGCGCGATGCGAGCAAGTTCTCGTAGAGCGCGATCACGATGACGATCACCAACAACACCAGCCAAAAGTATTCGCGCGGCGACGCTGCCCAGGCCAGCGGCGAAATCCCGCTCAGACCGACATAGCCGCCTGTCACGCTGTCCCAGGACCGGATCACGACCTCGACGATCGCGGCCAGCGAGAGTGTGGCGAGCGCGACCGCGAGCGGTTCGAGTCGAATCACCAGACGCGCCAGCAGATAGCCCAGCAGCGCGGGCAACATGATCGCCCCTGCGAGCCCGGCCAGCGGCGAGCCGCCATAGTGCACCGAGATGATCCCGGTCGCGTAAGCGCCGATCGCGGCGAAGGGCGCTTGCGCGAGCGAGAGCAGGCCGGCCTGGCCGAAGCTCAGGCCCACCGACAGCGCGATCAGCGCCTGGATCCCGATCACCACCGCCACGTCTATCCAGACCGGGTCGCGCAGCAGCAGCGCGAACAAGACCGCGATCAGCAGCGCGGCGGCGCTGTTCGCATGGTTGCGCAGCTGTTTCATGGCCGATACCCGGTGTAGCGCCCAGCGCCCAGCATGCCCAGCCCGAGCGTGAGCAGCACAACGAATTGCGGGATCAGTGCTGTCATCGCGCCCGACCCGTAGCCCGCGCTCAAGGCTTCGGCCACGCCGATCGCCAGGCCGCCCAAAAAGCCGCGTGCCGGATTGCTGACGCCGAAGACGATGGACGCGGCAAAGCCCGACAGCGTGAGCGACAAGCCTGCGGTGAAGTCTAGCCCCGAGCTGTAGAGGATCAACAGGCCGGCGATGCCGCCGAGCAAGCCGCCGGCGGCGAAGATCAGCGCTTGCACCGCGACGACGGGAATGCCGGCCAGCTCGGCGCCCTGTGCGTTGACGGCTGAAGCGCGCAGCATGCGCCCCAGGCCGGTGCCAAAGAGCAAGGCCGTCAAGCCCGCGAGCAGAGCGAGCCCGACCGCGAGGTTGATCGGGCCTTGGGGATTGATGCGGATGCCGGCGACCGTCCAGACCGCGTCCAGGCCCTGTCTGACGAAGGCCGTCGAGCCCCAGCTTGCGAGCACGATCGAGCCGATCGCCACGGCCAGGCCGAAGCTCGACAGTGCGATCATGATCGTGTCGTGGTGGCCGGCACGCTTGAGCAGCACGAACACCGCTGCCATCACCAAAGACGCCACGAGCGCGCCGGCCAGGCCGAGCAGTGCGCCCAGCGTGCCCCCGACGGTTGCGCCAATCGCCGCCGCGAGCAAGGCGTAAGCACCGACCGCGAAGTCGATCGTGCCCACCGTCACGAAGGCAAGGCTCATCGGCAGCGCGAGCAGGCCGTACATCGCGCCCAGAAACAGGCCGCGGATGACGTATTCGGTGAAGAGCAGCACGGCGGCTTACTTGCGGGTGCGCAGTCGGCCGTTGGCGATCTCGGTGAACACCAGCGCATCCTCACGCCAGCCGTCGTGGTCGTCCTTGGTCCAGCAGCCTTTGCCTCGCGCATAGGCTTCGAGGCCGCAGAGGTTCTCCATCGCGTCACGCATCGACTGGCCGGTGATCTCGCCCTTGATCGATTTGGCCGCAGCGATCGCCGCGACGAGTCCATTGGTGCCGACCAGCTCGCCCCAGCCCTGCGGCACCTTGCCCGCAGCGCGCAACAGGTCAGACAGCTTCTTCTCGCCGGGCGACGGGTCGTAGACCAGGTTGCCGATGCTCAGCACCCTGAGGCCCTCGGCGCCAGCACCGACGCCGTCGACGAATGACTTCTGCGCCAGCCCTGAACTGCCGTAGATCGGCACGTTCAGGCCGACCTGGCGCGCTGCCTTGACGAAGCCAGCGCCCAGCGAGGCGACCGACACCTGCATGAAGATCGCCTGCGCATTCGCCTCGCGCAGCTTGATCGCCTGCGCGGTCAGGTCGGTGGCCGTGTAAGGTGCCGGCGCCGAGCCGACAACCTGGATGCCCAGGCTTTGCGCGAGCTGCTCGGCGACGTCCACACCGGTCTTGCCGTAAGCGTCTTCTTGGTAGAACACGCCGATGCGCTTGTTGCCATCCTTGGCCGCGTCGGTGAGGATGGTGCGGATGTTCACAGCGTCCGACGGCGCGACGCGGAACACCCAGGGCAGGAAAGCGTTCTTCTTGTCGGTCGCCGCGATCGTGCCGACCGGCGCGAGCAGCGGCACCTTCAGTCGCATCGCGATCGGGCCGGCGGCGAGCACGTTGCCGCCAGTTCCTGCGCCGATGATCGCCACCACCTGGTCGCGCGAGACCAGCTGGTTCACGCCGCGCCCGGCCTCTGCGGCATCGGTGCGGTCGTCGTAGAAGATCACTTGCACCGGTCTGCCGTTGACGCCGCCCTGGCTGTTGAGGTCCTCGAGCGCGACCGTGATCGCGTCTCGCTCGGGAATCCCAAAGACGGCCGCCGGGCCGCTCATCGACAGCAGCGCACCGATTTTCAGCGGCGCGACTTGTGCGAAGCTTGGCCAGGCGAGGGTCAGACCGAGGCAAGCGCAGATCGCCAAGCGACGCGTCACGGATGTGGTTTGATTCGATGTCATGTTTGTCTCCGACTGGTTAGAGCCTGTCCCGGCTCAGGCTTTCATGGGTAGCGAGCGGCGCATCCGGGATGGCGTCGTCTGTGGTGATGCGCTTGATGGCACACCGTCTGGTCTGTCTAAGCTGGCTTCAAGCATGGGCGTACAGCGCGTCGTCCGCGCCATAAGCGCGTTGCAGCAGATCGCTGTTCTTGACCTCGGCCGGCGTGCCACCGCCGATCACCGTGCCGGTGTGCATCACATAACAGCTGTCGGCAATCTCGAGGGCGCGCTCGACCAACTGCTCGACCAGCAGCAAGGCACAACC
>CANIIN010000231.1 GCA_947467405.1 Betaproteobacteria bacterium
ATCCTGACTGCAGATGAAGTGATGCAGGTTGCGATGATCGGCAACATAAGCGGCCTCAGCCAGTTGCCAGGCAGCAAAATTCGAGCAGCCGATGTATCGCACCTTGCCCTGGCGTACCAAGTCATCCAGCGCGCGCAGCGATTCCTCTATCGGCGTGCTCGGATCGGGGTCGTGCATATACATCAGGTCGATCCAGTCTGTTTTTAGGCGACGCAGCGAATCTTCCACTGACGTGATGATGGTGCTGCGAGAACCCCCCTTCAGCGCGCCGGTCGAGCTCATCTGCTTGCCGCACTTGGTCGCCAGCACCACGTTCTTGCGCCGAGTACCCAGCACATGGCCCAGAATTGTTTCCGATTCACCAGTGGGAGATCCGTAGACGTTGGCTGTATCAAAAAAGTCGATGCCGAGATCCAGCGCTTTTTCGATCACCGGGCCTGAGGCGGCCCTATCTATTCTCGATCCGAAATTGTTGCAGCCCAGACCGATCAATGACACCTTCAGTCCTGAATTACCGATTGCACGCTTTTCCATTACTCCTCCTTTAGTGGCGGCTTCTGGGCATGCCGAGTGCATTTTCGGCAATGATGCTGCGATGAACTTCGCTGGTCCCCGCATAGATGGTGCCCGGAACCGCGCGACGGCTTTCAAGTTCCAGTCGTCCCAGCGCATCGCCGTCCTGAAGAATGCTTTCTGGCGCAGCCATATTCATCAATTCGACGGAACAAGCCAGCCAACTCTCGCTGCCGAAAAGCTTGGCCATTGAACCGAAGGGACCGTGTTGTCCCTCGATACCCGCCCATATGCTGCGCTGTCCCAGAGCGTGCAGAACCTCAGAGTGTGTCAGGGCGCGCGCAAGACGTAAACGCACCTCAGGGTCATCAATTGCCTTGCCGCCATTGCGATCGGCTTCCTGTGCCCAGGCCACTGCGCTGTTCACCAGTCTTCCCATGGCGGCGTAGTAGAGTGAAACGCCGCTGTGCTCAAGGGTTAGCGCCGCCGCCATGACCTTGACGCCAAAGTTGATTTCTCCCAGGCGATAGCGGTCAGGGACACGCATGTTTTCGTAGTAAGTGATGTTGGTGCGTTCATCGGCAAAGGTTCGGATCCCATGCACCGAAAAACCCGGCAGGTCGGTCGGAACAATGAACAAGGTCAGTCCGCCATGCTTTGCAGCCTCCGGGTCGGTACGCGCTATCAAGAGGCAATAACGCGAAAAGTGCCCCTGGGAAGTGAACATCTTCTGTCCCGTGATGATCCAGTCATCGCCGTCCCGCACGGCGCGTGTCTTGGCGGCAAATACGTCGGAGCCCCCGGAGGGCTCGCTGTAGCCCAGGCAGCAGTTGGCTTCGCCGCTGACCAGTTGCGGCAATATTTCAGCCTTTGCCGCCGGGCTGCCAAATTTCATGATGATGCTGCCTACCATGTAGGTGACGGTGATGGGAGGCTGTGGCCATGCGAATTCGGCGAATACGCTTCGAATGGCAGGCCAGGCGTAGTTGCCGAGTCCTTGTCCGCCGTACTCGGCCGGCCAATCGGGAAATAGCAGGCCTTCCGCGGCCATCTTGCGTTGCATGCCCTGGTGATATCCATCAGGCGTCACGTGGCTGAATTGCTCCAATTCACCGGTGACGTTGTTTCTGAGGAAACTGCGCATCTTGTCGATCAACGCGGAAACCTCCGGGCCGAAATCAAAATCGACGTCGAGCGCGCCTACTTCTGGCATCGAGACCTCGGTCGACTTGCACCAAAGTCTGTCTCCGACAACCCGCAACTCGTCCTGCGGGTCGCCAAGCAGCAGGGCCAGGGAACGGCCGCGCCGGAAGTACAACTGCGCGTCGTAATCAACCGTCATGCCGTAGCCGCCGAATGCACGCATGGCATGGGTCAGCGCGGTTGCCGATGAAGTCGCTGCCCACCAGTACGCCATCGAAATCATCGCGGCTGCATTCTTCCTGCCCCGCGACAGGGCCCATAGCGCCCGCCATATCAGCAGGCGTCCACCGTCGATGTCGGTGACCGAGTCGGCCATCGGGTGCGCAAGGCCCTGGTAGCTGCCGATCAACCGGCCGAAAGCGGTGCGCTCGGATGCGTAGCGTGCCGCCGCCTCCAATGACTGGCGTGCCATCGCAGTCAGCATCGCAGCAGCCAGGAGTTTCCATTCTTCGATGGCAGCCAGAAACGCTTGGCGCGCCTGTGATCCGCTGGCGATGGTTACCCCGCCGCGACCGCCGGACACGGCGGAAAAATCCATCCTGGCCACCGGCAGTCCGCCCAGGTTGGGAAGGACTGCCGCTTGGCGGTTCGAGCCGGCTTGGCCGCCGGCTTCCACGATGGCAATGCGATCGCCATCCAGCACCAATACGGCATCGGCGATCGCTCCGGCCGGAACGATCTGGATCGGTCGACGACGCACGTCCATGAGGGCTAGGGTAACGATGGCGGTTCCCTTCTGAATTCGCTCCAGCCATTGCCGTGCCGTGTCATTGTCGCCGCGCGACAGCAGCGCAGAGGCCGTCAGGGTTTCCAACCATGGCACACAGGCCAGATTGCGCCCCATTTCCTCTGCAACAAGGGTGACGTCGAACAGGCTGCTGCGAGCCGCACCGCTCTCGTCGGGAACCCGCATGAGATGGGCTTCCATCCCGACGAGACCGGCCCACAGCACGGGATCGAAACCCAGCGGCTCGGCGGCCCGGACCTTTGCCATCGTCGACTCTTTTTTCAGGAATTTTGAAAAACTTTCCTTCAGGATATTTTGCTCTTCGTTCAAATGGAAATTCATGCGATGCGTCCCGGAAATGAAAGTTGTGAGTAGTCTGGCGTAGTCGGCTCGGCAGATACTCGGGGCGTTGCCCCGAACGATGAGCTGAATACCATCTGGGTAGAGTCAACCGGCTATTGCAAGGAGTTTCTCTCGAGCAATTTCACCTTGTCGCTCGTACAGCGCAACACCGACCGGGTTCAGCCATTTGCGGACACCCGACTCGAAGCTGGGCCGGGCGAAGACGCGAGCTGCCCAAGCCGAGACATGGGGTCGCGCCGTGATAAAGGGGCCAAATCCAAGGTGCTGCAGTCGCAGCACATAAGGGGTGAACGCCGAATCAGCCAATGAATAGCTGCCTCCAGCCAGCCATGGGTCCGAAGCCAATGTCCCATCCATCTCATCCAACAGGCGCACCAGACGGCGCACCGCCGGGGCAAAGCCGGGAGAGTCGAGTCCCTTTTCAACGGCCAACCGCAGGCGTTCGCGACGTTCTGCATCCGGTATTTTCGCCAGGAAGGCTTGAAACTCCGCGGCCGGCTTTTCCAGGTGGCTGAGACGCACGGCAATGCACAGCGTCAAGGTTGCGGTGGCCGCGTGAAGACCTTCATCCAGTTGTTTTGTCCAAAGCCGCATGCGCGCGGCCTCGTAAGCAACCGCGGGTCTGAGTGAAGGCTCAGGAAAGGCGTGGTCTAGAAACTCGCCAATGACCGTGGATTCGACTATAACCCTGCCGTCGTGGACCAGCGTCGGCACGACTCCATTGGGATTCAGCGAAAGGTATTGCGGTTTCTGCGCGTCGCCGGTTCGAAGGTTTATATGATCGCTTTCCCAAGGGAGCCCCTTTTCTTCGAGAACGATACGTACCTTGGCGGAGCTGACCGACATGTCGTTGTGATACAGCCTGAGCGCCCGCACCTTCACCACGCTTTCGGGCAGTGTTTGTTCCCGTTGCACAGCGCCAGTTGGGCTGGCCGGACATTCCACAGTAATTGCAGCATTACTCTTCGACCTTGAGTCCCAGTTGTTTGACGATCAGGGACCATTTTTCCGTATCTTTCCTGATCACCTCGGCAAAGGCTTCGGTGGAAATGCTGGCGGGGGTCAAGGCCTGTTTCTTGTACATATCGAGTATCTCCGCGTCCTTCTGCACTTCACTGTATTCGCGATGCAGGCGGGCGATAACCTCCCTTGGTGTGCCCTTGGGAACGAAAATGCCGAACCACGGCACTGCTTCGAAACCGGGCAGGCCTGCCTCGGCAACCGTCGGCACATCCGGCAGCAATGGCGAGCGCGTCGGGGTCATGGTGGCTAGCAAGCGGATCTTGCCCAGATGCAGGCCGGCGTCGATCATCGTCGATGTCGCCAGTGGAACACGGCCTCCGAGGACATCCTGGAACATGGGAGCCGTGCCCTTGTAGGGGATATGGGTCATCTGAATGCCAGCGCGCGATTTAAGCAGTTCCATGGCCAGATGGTCGGCGGTGCCGGTGCCGGCTCCGCCGAAACTGACCTTGTCCGGGTTGGCTTTGGCGTAGGCGATCAGTTCGGAGATGTTCTTCGCAGGAAAATCCGCAGCAGCGACCACGACGTAGACCATGTTCACCAGTTGAACCACCGGTGAGAGATCGCTGATGGCGAACTGCACCTTGGGATTGATGCTAGGCACGATCGTCAACGCCGTGCTGGTGATCAGCATGGTGTAGCCATCGGCCGGCGACTTGGTGACGTAGTCCGTGCCAACGACGGTGGTCGCGCCCGGCCTGTTCTCGATCACGATTGACTGGCCGATGCGGTCTTTGAGCTTGTTGGCGAGAGCGCGGGCAAGAATGTCCGTGGCGCCGCCGGAAGCATAAGGGACCACCAGCTTGACCGGCTTGTTCGGAAAACCCTGAGAAAAGGCTGCAGACGACAAAACAATCCAGGCAGTTAATGTTACGACAATGGACTGATGTAACTTCATATCTTCCCCCTCCAGCTTAACTGGTGTATGAGCCTACTTGATTCACCTTGGGCATTCCACCAGGGCACATACGAATCTTATCGAGCGCCTGAATGTGTGCAACTCCGACGGAAATATAGCAGATCGCATATCGGTGTGCCCCTAGTGAGCTTGACCTGCGACCCGGATCTTGCCTCGCGATTCGAATACTTCATCACCCGAAATTATTCATTTAGCTCAACCAATGCGGTACACCATCAAATCTGAGCCCAGGAAGAGCGCCCTGCCCGTTCGCGCGCATCAGGAATGATCTGTTCGACTTTTTCATGGCCCTTTTCTCTCGAATGGTGGGAGCCTCCTCAATTGCCGGTGCCATTCACTGGCAATGCGGAAGAGAATCTTCTTAAATTCAGCAATTCCGTGCAGAATAGATTCACATTAGAAAAATCGCGACATCAAACTGATAATCGAGGCTTGAAAATCGTCTTCGAAGTGATAAGAACAGACGAAGACCGGAGCTAGAGATAGAAAACAGTGTCTTGGTGATCTCAGTCCTGTCTACTGAATGGCCATGATGCCTACTGAATTTCTGCAACGACCGGCTCGGGTATTCCAGTAACACCGGGCCTGCA
>CANIIN010000232.1 GCA_947467405.1 Betaproteobacteria bacterium
ATGCGGTTCATCTTGTTGATGGTCTCGATCATGTGCACCGGGATGCGGATGGTGCGCGCCTGGTCGGCGATCGAGCGCGTGATGGCCTGACGGATCCACCACGTGGCATAAGTCGAGAACTTGTAGCCGCGACGGTATTCGAACTTGTCCACCGCCTTCATCAGGCCGATGTTGCCCTCCTGGATGAGGTCAAGGAACTGCAGGCCGCGATTGGTGTACTTCTTGGCGATCGAGATCACCAGGCGCAGGTTGGCCTCGGTCATCTCGCGCTTGGCGCGGCGGGCCTTGGCTTCGCCGGTGGACATCTGCTTGTTGATGTCCTTCAGGTCCTTGAGCGGAATGCCGATGCGCTTCTGGATGTCGATCAGCTTCTGCTGCTGTTCGAGCACGTTCGGCTCGAAACGCTGCAGCGTGACCGAGTACGGACGTCCGGCGGCGATCTCGTTCTTCACCCAGCGCAGGTTGGTTTCGTTGCCGGGGAAGGCCTTGATCAGGTGCGGGCGCGGCATCTGGCCCTTGTTGACGCACAAGTTGATGATCTCGCGCTCGTGCCGGCGGACTTCCTCGACCATGCCGCGCACCGTGTCGCACAGGCGCTCGATGATGCGCGCGTTGAAGCGGATGTTCAGCAACTCGAAGGAAATCGTTTCGCGGATCTTCACGTACTCCTTGCTGCGGTGTCCGTGCTCGGCCAGGGCCTTCTTGAGCTTGTCGTACTGGCGGCGGATCTTGTTGAAGCGGACCAGTGAGTCTTCCTTCAACTGCAGGAGGCTGGCGGTGACGGCCGCAGCGGCCGCATCCTCGTCCGGCTCTTCCTCGTCCTCGATGTCGACATCCTCGACCACGGCGGGCTGGATCGGCTCTTCCTTGGCGTTCGGGTCGATCAGGCCGTCGACGACTTCGTCGATGCGCATCTCGTCCTTCTCGACCTTGGTGGCCAGATCCAGGATGTCCTGAATCGTGGTGGGACAGGCCGAAATCGCCTGAACCATGTGGCGCAGACCGTCTTCGATGCGCTTGGCGATCTCGATCTCGCCCTCGCGAGTCAGCAGTTCGACCGAGCCCATTTCGCGCATGTACATGCGCACCGGATCGGTAGTGCGGCCGAACTCGGGGTCCACCGTTGCCAAGGCGGCGTCGGCTTCCTCCTCGGCGTCATCGTCGGGCACGGCGGCCGGCGCATTCCCCGAAATCAGCAGCGTTTCGGCGTCCGGAGCCTGGTCAAAGACCTGGATCGACATGTCGTTGAACGTGGAGATGATCGATTCGATCTGCTCCGCGTCGACCATGTCGACCGGCAGGTGGTCGTTTATCTCGGCATAGGTGAGATAACCGCGTTCCTTGCCCAGCTTGATGAGATTCTTGAGTCGTGTACGACGGGCTTCAGCATCCTCCGGACGCGCTTCGGCACGGCGCAGCAGTTCGCGCTCGGCTTCACGGGTGCTCTTCGGGGGGCGACCGGGTTTACCGGCGTTCTGCTTCAGCATTTCCAGGGCGTGCTGCTTGGCATTCAGTTCCTTTGCCTCGAGCTTGGCCTTCCTGGCTGCTTCCTTGGCTGATATTTTTGCTTGCTTGGCTGCTTCTTTCGCAGCGATCTTGGCCTGCTTGACGGCTTCCCTATCCTTCAGGGCCTGCAGTCGAGCCTGCTCCTTTTCCTTGACGACGCGTTCCTTCTCCTTGGCCTTTTCGCGCGCGAGCCGTTCGTGTTCCTTGGCCTTCTCGCGAGCCAGCCTGTCCTTTTCCTTGGCCAGGGCTGCCCGTTCGCGCTCCGTCTCCTTGCGCAGGCGGATCTTTTCCTTCTCGCGGGCGGCCTTCTCATGCGCCCGTTCACGCGATGCGCGCAGGCGCGCAGCCAGTTCGGCCGCTTTGGCCTTGGCCGGCGATACCGCCTTGCCGACCGGTTTCTGTTTGGGTTTCTGTGTGGGTTTCTGCTTCAGTTTCAAATTGGATTTTGTAGTGGATTTCGAACCCGATTTCGCCCCCACAACCGGGCGCTTGACGACTTTGGCCACCTTGGCAGCCTTCACGACCCTGCTGACCTTGCGGGAAGCCACCTTGGCCAAGGCGGAGCGGCCTTTGGCCGGGACGACCTTTTTCCGGGTGCGAACGTTGGCAGCAGACTTCGACTTGGATTTCTGTTTTGCCATGGCTATTCCTGAGTAGAAGGTGCCGGGCCGGCGCGGGCCGAACCGGAAAAACAACCGGATTCACTAACCGCAATGCGTCCGTTAAGACTGGGTAGCGGAACCGAAAATTATACCACAGCAGGCCGATTAGACCTGATTCCCTTGAGGTTTTGCCGCTGTGAAAGCAGGGTGCGCAATTCATCCGGCTCATTGCCGTTGAGCCCATCGGATTGCGCCTTCTTCATGAGCGCCTGAATGCGCTGATCCAGCCGGCCTTCCTCGGCCTGCACCAGGGCATCGGCGAACTCCGCCCGGATGTCCTCTTCCTTGTCGCGGCTGGCCAGAACCTGCTGGCACAGTTCGCCGACCAGGCTCTCCTCGATGCCGCCGTGCAGCAGATCGATCAGGTCGGACGTGGACACCACGCCGCGCGATTCGACCAGATTCACCACGTGTGCCAGCACCTTGGACTCGGGGGATTCTCCGCCGAGAATTTCTTCAGGCACTTTTTCCGCGAGATCGGGCACCAGCATCACGAAACGCAGGAAGTCGCGCTCGCGACGGCGTTCCGGCATCAGCGCAGCCTTGCCGGAAAAACCGCGGCCGCGGCCGGGCAACGCGGAACGCTCGTCCCCGGTTCGACCCGGGGCCTGCCAGGACGGTCGTTGCGATGCCTGTTCCGACCCCGAGGAGCGGCGCGGAGCCGCTGGCAGATGGATATCGCACAGCCGCGCCGCTTCGTCCTGGGTCATGCCGGCCATCTCGGCAAGCTGTTTCAGCATCTGCAACTGCATGACCGGGGCGGCGATCTTCTGCAGCAACGGCCGCGCCTCATGAATGAGTTTCGAGCGCCCTTCGACCGAATTCATGTCCACGCGGCTCTTCAGTTCGGTGAGCAGAAATTCCGACAGCGGCCATGCCTCACGCAGGCGAGCCTCGAACACCTCCTTGCCGTGCGCCCGCACGTAGCTGTCCGGATCGTCTTCGGCCGGCAGGAACAGGAAGCGGATGGTCTTCTGGTCGGCCAGAAGCGGCAGCGACACTTCCAGCGCGTGCCAGGCGGCACGCCGGCCCGCCGAATCACCGTCGAAACAGAACACCACCTCGTCGGTCTGTCGCAGCAGCTTGCCGATGTGCGTGGCCGAGGTCGCCGTGCCGAGCGTCGCCACGGCATAGCCCACTTCATGCTGCGCCAGCGCCACCACGTCCATATAACCTTCAACGACCACGGCCTTGCCGGATTCGCGGATGGGAAGACGCGCCTGCGACAGCCCATACAGCTCACGCCCCTTCTCGAACAGCGGCGTTTCCGGCGAGTTCAGGTATTTGGGTTCGCCCTCGCCGATCACGCGCCCGCCGAAACCGATCACGGAACCACGCTGGTTGAGGATGGGGAACATGACACGATCGCGAAAGCGGTCGTAACGCTTGCCGGCCTCGTTGTCGATGACCAGTCCGGCATCCTTCAGCGACTTGTCCTGGTAATTGGGAAACACACCCTCCAGCGCCTGCCAGCCTTCGGGCGCATAACCGATGCCGAAGCGCGCGGCGATCTTGCCGGTCAGGCCGCGCCGCTTGAGGTATTCGATCGCCTTGGGCGACGCCTTCAACTGCTCGCGATAGAAGTGCGCTGCACGCTCCAGCACCTCGTAGAGATCGGGGCCGGCATCCACCTTCTTCTGCTGCTGCGGCTGGAATTCCGGGAGCTTGAGGCCGACGCTTTCGGCGAGATCACGAACCGCTTCGACATAGCCCAGCCCCTGGTACTCCATGACGAACGAAATGGCATTGCCATGCGCCCCGCAACCGAAGCAGTGATAGAACTGCTTGCTGGGACTGACCGTGAAAGAAGGCGTTTTTTCGCTGTGGAACGGACAGCATGCAGAGAAGTTGGTGCCCGCTTTCTTGAGCGGCACATAGCGCTCCACGATATCGACAATGTCGACCCGGTTGAGCAGATCCTGCTTGAAGGAGTCGGGGATCAAAGCGGTAATTTCGCGAATGTGGCGGAGCGGCGTAGTGCCGGATCCGTAGTCCGTTCGACGGGCGCCGTTGAAGCCTGGCGCCCAAAGCGAAAATCTACTCCAAACGCGCCATCAGGGCCACGATCGATTCAGGAATCCCTGTGCTTTCGTCCGCGACGACGGGCCGAACCTCGCCCTGCGGGCTAGTTACCGGTGAGTTTGCTCTTGACCAGCGCGGAGACCTTGCCCATGTCGGCACGGCCGGCCAGCTTGCCTTTGACGATGCCCATGACCTTGCCCATGTCGGCCGCGCCCGTTGCGCCGGTTGCCGAGATGGCCGCATCAACCTCGGCGGCCACTTCGGCATCGGACAACGCTTGCGGCATGTAGGCCGTGAGAATCTCGACTTCGAATTTTTCCGTGGCAGCCAGATCGTGGCGAGCGGCCGCTTCGAACTGGGTGATGGAGTCGCGCCGCTGCTTGAGCATCTTCTCGATGACCGACAGTACCTCGGCATCGGACAGATCCTTGCGCTCGTCGACTTCGCGCTGCTTGATGGCGGCGAGCAACAAACGAATGGAGGACAGGCGGGCGGCATCGCGCGCCTTCATCGCGGTCTTCATGTCGTCGGTAATGCGCGCCTTGAGCGTATTCTCGGACATCGCGTCAGCCATCCAGTGTGAGTTGAACGGGTTCCAGAAAAGCAAAACCACGGATGCCCACGGCGGGCGCCAGACCATCAAGGCCGGCAGCCACCCGTGAAGCCCCGTGGTCGGGCTGGTACTGGGTTCTTAGTAAAGCTTGGGCGGCAGGGTCTGGCTGCGCAGGCGCTTGTAGTGGCGCTTCACTGCGGCAGCGAGCTTGCGCTTGCGCTCGGAGGTCGGCTTCTCGTAGAACTCGCGCGCGCGCAACTCGGTCAGCAGACCGGTTTTTTCCACGGTGCGTTTGAAACGGCGCATGGCCACTTCAAACGGCTCATTTTCCTTGACTCGAACTGTCGGCATGAACGGATTAATCCCAGTGCGTTGCAGAGCCAGCGATTATAACCTGATAAACCGGCGCGGGTAAAACAGCTTTATCGTCAGAGTAGGGCCGCCACCAAAATCGGCGTCGACACCAACTATTTTCATTTCAATACAGAAACTTACTCAGCCTGACCCTTTGTTCTATTCGTGCTGGTGGCGGGGTGCGAATGGCGATCGGGCGCTCTGG
>CANIIN010000233.1 GCA_947467405.1 Betaproteobacteria bacterium
CGATCTCGTGGTCAGTATCGTGGAATTCCCTGCCGAGCCTGCGCGCAAGCGCGCGCCCGACCGTGGTCTTGCCCGCTCCGGGCATGCCTATCAAGAAAAATTTCGTCGAAGTATTCACCGGGGCATTTTATCAATCTGCAACGGGCAGAAAAAAAGGCCGCGCGAGGCGGCCTTTTTTACGTGCGCACAAGCTACCGGGCGCCAGAGGGCTGGGCAAGGCGGGGCGTGATGAATATCAGCAATTCCGTCTTGTTATCCCGACGGGAGGTGCTGCGGAACAGGTTGCCTACGACCGGAAGGTCTCCGAACAGCGGCACCTTGGTAGTGTTGTTGTTGATGTCCTGGGTGTAAATCCCACCGATGACCACCGTGCCGCCATTTTCGACCAGGACTTCCGTCTTGACGTGTTTGGTATTTATGGTGATTGCACCAGAGAGAACATCTCCAACCGCATCTTTATTGACGTCCAGCGCCATGATGATATTTCCGTCCGGCGTAATCTGGGGTTTAACCTTCAGAGCGAGCACCGCCCTGCGAAACGAAACCGAGGTTGCGCCGCTTGAGGTCGCCTGCTGAAACGGGATTTCCGTTCCCTGTTCGATGATGGCCTCGACATTATTGGCAGTCAACACCCGCGGGCTGGATATGATCTTGCCCTTGCCGTCGGCTTCCAGCGCTGTCAACTCGAGATTCAGAAAACGGGTAAATGAGCTATTGAAAAGGCTCAATGAGAACTGACCCGGGTTAAAACCTCCGACCCCGCTCGCAGGCAAATTCACGAAATTTCCGGATGCTGTTGCCCCTGTACCTGAGACGGGAGTAACAGTTGGACCAAATTGAACGCGTGAATCCGTGTCTCCGAGAACCCGGCTGCCTGCCACTTTCGAATTGCTGTAGCCAAACCGAACGCCCAGGTTCTTGCTGAAGCTGTCGTTCGCTTCAACGATACGCGCCTCAATAAGCACTTGCTGCACAGGAATATCAACCTGCCCGATGAGCTTACGCACATCTTCCAGGCGCGTGGGCACGTCCTGAATGAATACTGTGTTCGTGCGCGCATCGATCACCGCGCTGCCCCTCTTGGAAAGAATGCGCTGCGTGGCATCGCTGACCAGTTTGGCAACGTCCGCGGCCTTGGCATAGTTCAGCTGGAAACTCTCCGTCCTCAAGGGCTCCAGTTCACCAATCTGCTGCAGTGACTCCAGATTCAGCTTCTCTTTGGTTGCGAGCTCGTCCCTTGGCGCAATCCAGATGATGTTGCCATTTTTGCGCATGTCGAGGCCGCGGGTCTGCAGGATGATGTCCAGAGCCTGGTCCCAGGGCACGTCCTTCAAGCGCAAGGTGAGGTTGCCGCCAACGGTATCGCTGGTGATGATGTTGAGGTCGGTGAAATCGGCAATCACGTTCAGCACGCTGCGCACTTCCACGTTCTGGAAGTTCAGCGAAAGTTTCTCGCCCGAAAATCCGCCGCGGCTGCCTTGCACCAGCTTGCTGGGGTCAACCTGAATGGGTTTTACTTCGACCACAAACTGATTGTCGGTCTGGTAGGCGTTGTGCTCCCACAGCCCCTTTGGCTCAATGACGATACGGACGTTCTCCCCCTGCGTGAATGCGCTGACAGACTGAACCGGCGTGGCGAAATCAACCACGTCATAGCGCTTGCGCAAAGCGTCAGGCAACTGGGTCTTGAGCATCTCCACGATCAGCGACTGCCCCTGCTGCCGGATATCAATGCCAGTCGAACTATCGGAAAGATTGATGACGATACGACCTTCGCCAAGCCGGCCTCGGCGGAAATTGATGTCCCTGATCGAGTGGGCCACGTCGCCCCGTCCCTCGGCAAAGCGTGCCGCACCCGTGGCTACCGCAGGTGCTGCAGTGGGGGTCATGGATATAACAAGATTCCTGCCGTCCACCCTGGTCTCGTACTGCACCATGTTGCGCAGGTTGAGCACCATGCGCGTCCGGTCGCCGACCTGAATAATATTCATGGACCTGAGTTCGCTTTCGCCGATTTCCTGGCTGTTGCGCCCTAGGTTGTTGCTGGTTCTAGGGAAATCAAAGGCGATGCGGGCCGGACTGGCGATGGAGAAACTTGCCGGCGATGCAGACAGCGGTTCCTTCAGGGTCAGTTGCACCAGGATGCGGCCAGATTGCTGGCCGACATTGATCGCCTCGATGCTGTTTTGCTGGGCAAGCGCGAGTGGTCCAATGATCAAGCAGCCCAAGGCCATCCATGTATTGATCATCAGTTTTCGCAGCTGTATCGTTTTCATTTGCCACCCCCTGCTTCCTGTAACTGCAGCGCACTTTGCCGCTCCGCCCAGTCGCCAGTGGCGTCCTGGATCAACTCGCGCAGTTGAATCTGGTTTTCCGAAATAGTCGTGACTAGACCGAAATTCTGGCCGAGGTAGTTGCCCACCTTCACGCGGTACAGGCTTGCGTCCGCCCTGACCAGCGCGAACGTCTGCTTGCTCTGTTGCAATACGCCGACCATCTTGAGCGACTCCAGCGGGAACGACTCAAGAGGTTCTTTTGGACGGTTGAGGTCAGGCTTGAGCCCGCCACCACTTCCGGCCGAGCGGGTGACCAGTTCGATCTTGGCAGCACCGAACGGCTCCGGCATCTCGAATGCGGAGTACGGCACAGGTTCATAGGGTTTCACTACCGGAAGCGGGTCAATCTTTCCCCGCAGATCCTTGGTGAGATTGTTGAGTTCCTGCTTGAGGTCGCTGTGTTCCTCACCACCGCAGGAAACAAGCAGGACCGCCAGTATGATCACGAGGCGTTTCATGGATTATTTCTTACCCTTGGCTGCTTTGGCTGCGGCCTTGCGCTGGGTTGCCACCTCTTCATCATCAAGGTAGCGGAATGTCTTTGCGACTGTGTCCATGGTCAAGCCATCCTTGGACATTGCGATGGAAAGGTCATTCAGCGTCACAATGCGGGACAACTGGCCGATGTCACTCGCAAACTGCCCGATGTCGTGATAACCGCCGACAACGCGAAGCTGGATTGGAAGCTCGGCATAGAAATCTCGGGCCGTTTCAGCCGGCGCCGGCTTGAACAAATCAAACTGTAGGCCGCGACCCAAACCTGCCTGGTTGATATCGACGAGCAGCGCATCCATCTGTGAACGGTTGGGCAACTGCTTGAGCAAGGTGCCGAAGGAGCTGTCAATTTCCCGCAATTGCTGTCGGTGCAGGTCCAAATTGATGGCCTGCTGCTTTTTCTTGACGTAATCGTCCTTGAGGTTCCTCTCCCGCACGCGGCCATCATCCAGTTCCTGGAGTTGTCCTTCCCAGTCACCGTAGTAGGCACCAACCAGAATGGCCAAGAAAAGCCCCAGCAGGCCGAGCGCCTTGGGAAGGGGCGGCCACGCGCCGGGGTCTTTGAAATTCAGGTTCTTGAACTGTTCAACCAATTGGTTCATGGCTGTCCCCGCTAACCCTTCTTCGCAGCTGCAGCCGGAGCACCGCCCCTGGCAGCATCCTCAGTCTGCTGACGCTTGAGACTCATGTTCATGGTGAATTCAGCCACCCGCTTGTTGTTCACGATACCGGCCTTGATTTCGACCAGATCGGGGCTCTCAAGGTAGGGCGAAGACGCGATATTGCGCATCAGGGTGGAGACCCGTGCGCTTGACTGGGCATAGCCCACCAGATTGACGCGCAACCCTGTTTGCTTGACGGTCTTCAGGTACACACCATCCGGCACCTGCCTGACCAGTTGATCGAGCAGGTTGACCGATTGCGCCCGGTCCGACTGGAGTCGTTCAATCACCTGTTTACGCGCAAGGAGGGCGGCAATTTCCTCCTTGAGCTTCTTGATTTCGTCGATTTCCTTGTCCAGCCTCGCATTTTCCTTTTTCAGGAATTCGTTGCGTTCGGTCTGAACGGCGATATAACCAGCGATGACGCCATGCACCAGCACGACGATCGCGATACCAAGCACCGCGACCATCCCGGCCAGAATGGCCAGATGCTTGCGCTGCGCCTTGCGCCGCTCCTCGCGGTGGGGAAGAAGGTTTATGCGGATCATGGATCGAATCTCCGCAAGGCCAGACCGCAAGCAATCATCAGCGATGGGGCGTCGGACACCAGCTTTTTGAGCTGAATGCGTGGGGAGATTGCCATGTTGGCAAACGGATTGGCAACCAGGGTACTCACCTGGGTACGAGTATTCACAACATCATCCAGCCCAGGAATGACCGCCGACCCGCCCGTCAGCAGTATGTGCTCAACAGAATTGTAGGGCGTCGAGGTGAAAAAGAATTGCATGGCGCGCTGGATCTCAAGGGCGACGTTCTCCATGAACGGGCGCAGCACCTCGGCTTCGTAGTTCTCGGGAAGTCCTCCGGAGCGCTTTGCCGCCTCGGCCTCCTCCGGGCTCATGCCGTACAGTCGCATGATGTCCTGCGTCAGTTGGGCGCCGCCAAATGCCTGTTCACGAGTGTATATCGACTGGTCATTGCGCAACACCGTGATATTCATGACGTTGGCGCCAATATCCACCAGCACCACGTTCTGGTCGACGCCTTGACCGGGCAGAGTTTGCCGGATCAGCTCGAACGACGTTTGTACGGCGTAAGATTCAACATCCATGCACAGCGCCCTCAGGCCCGCAGCCTGGGCCACGGCCACCCTGTCCTCGACCTTTTCCTTACGGGACGCGGCAATCAGGACTTCCACTTCATCAGGGCTGGACGGCGCCGGACCGACCACCTGGAAGTCAAGATTGACCTCTTCCAGGGCAAACGGGATGTACTGGTTGGCTTCGCTTTCCACCTGGACTTCAAGCTCTTCTTCCCGCAGTCCTGCGGGAACGATGATTTTCTTGGTGATGACCGCAGCCGAGGGGAGTGCCATGGCCACGTTCTTGGTACGCGTGCCCATTTTCTTCCAGGCCCGCTGCACCGCCTCCACCACCGCCTCAAGGTTGGCAATATTGCCATCCAGCGTGGCGTCCCTAGGCAGTGGCTCGATCACGTAACGCTCGACCCGCACCGCACCTTTGCCGGCGTCGACCATCTCCACCATCTTGACGGACGATGAACTGATGTCCATCCCGAACAGCGGCGGCGTCTTCGGCTTGAATATGTCGAAATTGAGGGCCAAACCCAAATTCCCTTTCAACTATGGCAGGTTACGCGCGGAAATTATAATCCACGTTAAATCCTAGTGTCGTGAGTCTGAAATGCGTTTACAAAATCTGGCGAGGCTATCGAGAATTTCATCAGCGGACTTGGACCAGACAAAGGGTTTTGATTGCTGGTTATGAAAATCGAGGTACTGA
>CANIIN010000234.1 GCA_947467405.1 Betaproteobacteria bacterium
CCACCGGCATCAGGAACGCCCCGTCAATGGCCCGCTCGGGCATCGGAATGTAGGTGTCCAGGGCTTCTGCCAGCTTCATGATCGCGCCCTCACCCATATCGCTCGTGTCGCCTTCCAGCGCCTTCAGCGCCGAGCCGATGATGATCGGCGTGTCGTCGCCGGGAAACTCGTACTTGGATAGCAGCTCGCGCACTTCCATCTCCACCAGCTCGAGCAGTTCCTTGTCATCGACCATGTCCGCTTTGTTCATGAACACGATGATGTAGGGCACGCCCACCTGGCGCGCCAGCAGAATATGCTCGCGCGTCTGCGGCATCGGGCCGTCAGCGGCCGACACTACCAGGATCGCGCCGTCCATCTGCGCCGCTCCCGTGATCATGTTCTTGATGTAGTCAGCATGGCCCGGGCAGTCCACGTGCGCATAGTGACGGTTCGCCGTCTCGTACTCCACGTGCGCCGTGTTGATCGTGATACCACGCGCCTTTTCTTCCGGCGCCGCATCAATCTGGTCGTAGGCCTTCGCCTCTCCACCAAACTTCTTCGACAGCACCGTCGTGATCGCCGCCGTCAGTGTCGTCTTGCCGTGGTCAACGTGACCAATCGTTCCAACGTTGACGTGCGGCTTCGTACGCTCAAATTTACCTTTGGACATGATAATTCCCCGTTATTTCTTTTCGTCTTTGCCCGAGTACTTGTTGATGATCGCTTCAGCGACGCTTTTCGGCGCTTCCGCGTAGTGCTTGAACTCCATGGTGTAGGTCGCGCGCCCCTGAGTCAGCGAACGCACTGACGTCGCATAACCGAACATTTCCGCCAGCGGAACTTCTGCCCTGACCGCCTTGCCACCCGTCCGCTCATCGATTCCCTGGATGACTCCGCGCCGAGAGGACAAGTCACCAATGACATCGCCCATCTTGTCTTCTGACACATCCACTTCGACAGCCATGATCGGCTCAAGCAATGCCGGATCTGCCTTGGACATGCCATCCCTGAACGCCGTCGAGACAGCAATGCGGAAGGCGTTTTCGTCCGAATCCACTTCGTGGTACGAACCGTCGACTAACGCTACCTTCACACCGACGACGGGAAATCCGGCCAGAATGCCGTTGGATAGTGCGTCCTCGAGTCCACGCTTGATTGCCGGAATGAACTCGCATGGCACCGCACCGGCTTTGGTTGAGTCGACGAACTCGAATCCTTTGCCAGCATCCTGAGGTTCAATCTTGAGCCAAACGTGTCCGTACTGCCCACGTCCACCTGACTGCCTCACAAATTTTCCTTCAATCCGGTCGCATGACTTCCTGATCGTCTCGCGGTACGCAACCTGCGGGGCGCCGACATTCGCATCGACCTGGAACTCGCGCCTCATGCGGTCAACGATGATTTCCAGATGCAACTCGCCCATGCCTGAGATGATCGTCTGTCCGGTTTCCGCATCGGCGCGAACGCGAAATGAAGGATCCTCCAGGGCCAGCAGTTTCAGAGCCGCGCCCATCTTCTCCTGATCAATGTGCGTCCTCGGTTCCACCGCTATGTGAATGACCGGTTCGGGAAAGGAAATTTTCTCGAGCGTAATGATTCTGTCCGGATCACTCAGAGTTTCACCGGTAGTGACATCCTTCAACCCGACAGCGGCCGCGATGTCGCCAGCGCGCACTTCCTCGATTTCATCGCGCTGGTTTGCGTGCATCTGAAGCAGACGCCCAATGTGCTCCTTGCGTCCACGAACCGACGTCACTACGGTGTCACCGGTGTTCAGCACGCCGGAATACACCCGGAAGAATGTCAACTGACCAACATATGGATCGGTCACGATCTTGAACGCCAGTGCCGCAAAGGGTTCATCGTCCCCGGCCCTGCGCGTCTCAAGCGCACCACCATCCCTTGAACCCGTAACGGGCGGGATATCCACCGGCGCGGGAAGAAATTCCACAACGGCGTCAAGCATGGCCTGAACACCCTTGTTCCTGAATGCCGCCCCACATAGCATGGGAACGATATCACCCGCTATCGTACGGGCACGTAATCCGAACTTTATCTCTTCGGCGGTTAGTTCTTCACCACCAAGGTACTTGTTCATGAGTGAATCATTTGCCTCTGCCGCAGCCTCAACCAACCGTTCGCGCCATTGCCTGGCCAAACCGGTGAGTTCATCGGGAATATCGCGCAGATCAAATTTCACCCCCTGGGACAACTCATCCCAGAAAATTGCCTTCATCTTGATCAGGTCGACAACACCTCGAAATTGGTCCTCCGCGCCAATAGGCAACTGAATGGCGACCGGATTGGCATGCAGGCGACTCTTCATCTGGTCGTAGACCATGAAGAAATCCGCGCCGACTCGGTCCATCTTGTTGACGAAAGCAATGCGAGGAACCTTGTACTTGTCAGCTTGGCGCCAGACGGTCTCAGACTGTGGCTGAACACCACTAACTGCGCAATACACCATGCAGGCGCCATCTAGCACGCGCATGGAGCGCTCGACCTCTATCGTGAAGTCGACATGGCCGGGAGTATCGATAATGTTGATTCGATGCTCAGGAAGATTGCCGAGCATTCCGCGCCAGAAGCAGGTCGTGGCAGCCGAGGTAATGGTAATTCCCCGCTCACGCTCCTGCTCCATGAAATCCATAACAGCAGCGCCATCATGCACCTCACCCATCTGCTTCGAAACGCCCGTATAGAACAGAATGCGCTCGGTGGTCGTGGTTTTCCCTGCGTCAATATGCGCACTGATGCCGATGTTCCGGTACCGTTCTATGGGAGTCTTGCGAGCCACGTAAACCACCTGTCCTTACAATGCTTTAAGGCATGACTGCTAATGCAGCCATGCTCTTCAATCAGAAACGGTAATGTGCAAACGCCTTGTTGGCTTCAGCCATGCGGTGCACTTCTTCACGCTTTTTGATCGCACCACCACGGTTTTCAGCGGCTTCGATCAACTCACCTGCGAGACGGGCATCCATAGATTTTTCACCGCGCTTCTGGGCCGCCTCACGCAACCAGCGCATGGACAGCGCGGCTCGACGAGCAGGACGTACCTCCACGGGAACCTGGTAATTGGCACCACCAACCCGGCGACTCTTCACCTCAACCATCGGCTTGACGTTCTGCACCGCCAGGCTGAAGACATCCAGCGGATCTTTGCCGGATTTCGTCTTGATGATATCAAGAGCGTCGTAGACGATCTTTTCGGCAACCGACTTCTTGCCGCGCGTCATCAGCACGTTCACGAATTTCGACAGGTCAACATTGCCGAATTTCGGATCCGGGAGAATGTCTCGTTTGGGAACTTCTCTACGGCGTGGCATTGCGGTTATTCCTCAAAATTTTGTTAAACAGCGATCACCACAGCGGGCGATGAACACTCATCAGACGAGGACTCTGCCCCCGTCTAGTTCGACTATCAGGCTGCCTTTGGCTTCTTCGCGCCATACTTGGAGCGGGACTGTTTCCGATCCTTGACGCCTTGGGTATCCAGACTGCCGCGCACGATGTGGTAACGCACACCGGGCAAATCCTTCACACGACCACCCCGGATGAGAACCACGGAGTGTTCCTGCAGATTGTGGCCTTCGCCACCGATGTAGCTGATAACCTCGAATCCGTTAGTCAGCCTGACCTTCGCGACCTTCCGCAAAGCCGAATTCGGCTTTTTCGGAGTTGTCGTGTACACACGAGTGCAAACACCGCGCTTTTGCGGAGACCCGGCCAAGGCAGGAACCTTGCTCTTGGTGACCGGACGAACACGCGGCTTTCTGACCAACTGACTGATTGTAGGCATTTTTCTCTAATCCAGAAAATGCAGTGGAGACCAAGAACTCGGCCGGGCCGCCACGATGCGAAAAGACTCTAATTTTACAAAGAAAAGTTACCATTGGTCAAGACCTAAAGCCAAATGAACCCTATTGGACCAGGCCAAAAAGGGTGATTCAGCTTATTGCTCTACAACCTAGCAACCGCAAGAATACAAAAAACACACCTACAACGGGCCTTTTGACCCGATCCCGTTAAATTACGCCAGAAGACTAGCCGTTCTCAGTTGCCTCGGTCGGCGGAGCAGATTCAGCCTCCGACACTGGCGCATCCTCGAACAGGCTTTGCGGAGGCGGAGCGTTCCTGCGTGCGATGTGATACGCAAGTCCCGTACCCGCCGGAATCAGTCGGCCAACAATGACGTTTTCCTTCAAACCGCGCAGATCGTCCTTCTTGCCCATGATGGCGGCTTCGGTCAGTACTCGGGTGGTTTCCTGGAAGGAAGCTGCCGAGATGAACGAGTCTGTAGACAACGATGCCTTAGTAATACCCAGCAACATATAGCTGAATGTTGCCGGCGTCTTGCCTTCGGCCTCGACCTTCTCGTTCTCAACGAAAACGTCCGCCCTCTCGACTTGCTCGCCTGGAATGAAGCGCGTATCACCTGCATCCTCGACCTGTACACGACGCAGCATCTGACGCACGATGACCTCGATGTGCTTGTCATTGATGCGGACGCCCTGCAGACGATAGACATCCTGAACTTCATCAATGATGTAGCGTGCCAGCGCCTCGACTCCCTGCAGTCGCAGGATGTCATGCGGATCGGCAGGACCATCGACAATAACCTCGCCCTTGTTCACCACCTGGCCATCGTGAACCATCACATGCTTGTCTTTCGGGATCAGGAATTCGTGGGCGACGCCATCCATATCCGAAATAACCAGACGTTGCTTGCCCTTCGTGTCCTTACCGAATGAAACGGTGCCGGTGACTTCCGCCAGCATGCCGGCATCCTTGGGCGCACGTGCCTCGAACAACTCAGCCACTCGCGGCAAACCACCCGTGATGTCGCGCGTCTTGGACGTTTCTTGGGGAATTCTGGCCAGAATCTCGCCCACCGACACCGGCTGCCCATCCTTCACCGTTATCAGCGATCCGACGTGAAAAGTGATGTTCACCGAGTGATCGGTTCCAGCAATCTTGACTTCCTCGCCCTGCTCGTTGAGTAGTTTCACCTGTGGCCGCAGGCCCTTGCTGGCCGATCCACGACGCTTCGGATCGATAACAACCAACGTGGAAAGACCGGTGATCTCGTCGATCTGCTTGGCAACGGTCACGCCCTCTTCGACGTACTCAAAGCGAACAACACCGGCGTATTCGGTAACGATGGGACGCGTATGCGGATCCCACGAAGCCAGCGCCAGCCCCGCCTTGATGACGTTACCATCATCAACAGACAGGGTCGCGCCGTACGGCACCTTGTGACGTTCGCGCTCACGGCCGCTGTCATCCGTCACCATCACTTCGCC
>CANIIN010000235.1 GCA_947467405.1 Betaproteobacteria bacterium
GCCCCCTTGTATATGGCTCTTTTCGCATTAGTTAGGGATGATCCGCGACGCGGTGCAGAAACTCGATTGTGGATCAGGACTTATGTCATCACTGCCGGGTAAGCGTTTTCCCTCTGGTATAGATGCATATCACTAACTAATGCGAAAAGAGCCTTGTATATCCCCCACTTCAGTAGGAAGCTTGTGCAAATATTTTTCAACTGTTCGAGGCTCTCAGCGCTTCCTTAGCTTGGTAAGCGACCACTCCATGTCCAACTACGCCTTTCCCGAACTCAGCCTGCGCTTCGTGCCCGTGTGGCGGCGCAATTTCCTGGTGTGGCGCAAGCTCGCCGTGCCCTCCATCCTCGGCAATCTCGCCGACCCGATGATCTACATGCTGGGCCTGGGCTACGGGCTGGGGTCGCTCCTGCCGGTGATCGGCGGCGTGTCCTACGTGGCGTTTCTCGCCGCGGGTACGGTGTGCTTCTCCACCACCAACAGCGCGACCTTTGAGACGCTGTACTCGGGTTTTTCGCGCATGCACCAGCAGCGCACCTGGGAAGCCATCATGAACGCGCCGGTCAGCCTGGACGATGTGGTGCTCGCGGAACTGCTGTGGTCGACCAGCAAGGCGTTCCTGTCGGGCCTGGCCATCCTGATCGTGGTGTGGGTGCTGGGCCTGTCCACTACGTTGCTGTCGTTGTGGGTGCTGCCGGTCATCGTGATGATCGGCCTGTGCTTCTCCGGCCTTGGCCTGGTGATCACCTCGCTGGCGCCCAACTACGACTTCTTCATGTATTACTTCACGCTGGTGATCACGCCCATGGCCATGCTGTGCGGCGTGTTCTTTCCGCTCGAGCAATTGCCGGTCGCGCTGCAGGAGGCCTCCCTGCTGCTGCCGCTGTCGCACGCCACGCTGCTGGTGCGGCCGCTGTTGCTGGGCAATGTGCCGGATCACATCCTGATCCACGTTGTGGTGCTGCTGGCCTATGCCGTCGCCGGGTTCTACGCGGCGGTCGTGCTGCTGCGGCGGCGACTGCTCAATTGAGGGAGCCGAAATGCTCTGGATAAAAGCGTTTCATATCGTCTTCATCGCCTCGTGGTTCGCGGGCCTCTTCTACCTGCCGCGCATTTTCGTCAATCTCGCCGCCGAGAGCATCCCCGAGGCGCGCATGCGGCTCCTGCTGATGGCGCGCAAGCTGTATCGCTTCATGACTATTCTCGCCGTGCCGGCGCTCGCGCTCGGACTGTGGCTGTGGCTGGGCTATGGCATCGGAACAGGCAGCGGCTGGATGACGGCCAAGCTCGCCATCGTGGTGCTGCTGATCGGTTATCACCACGCCTGCGGCCGCCTGCTGGCGAAATTCGAAAAGAACGCCAATCGCCACTCGCATGTCTGGTACCGCTGGTTCAATGAAGCGCCGGTGCTGATGATGCTGGCGGCCGTCATCCTCGTGGTGGTCAAGCCGTTCTAGGGAATCACTGAACAAGGGGGCAAGCCCCCTTGTATATCCCCAACTTCAGAGGGAAGCGCCGACGCTATTTTGCATTGTTGGCACTTGATCAGCGCTTCCCTAGGCAGATTTAGGTGCCGCGCCGGGCGCCGATACAACTTTCCCGTTTTCGTCGCGCACGACATGCTGTAGAGTGTTTTCAACCCACAGCACACACCCCATCATGCCCGCCCCTTCCATCATCCTTCGCCCCGGCACGCCGGCCGACGCCCGACACGTCGCGATCATGTCTCGTGACCTGATCGAAACGGGACTGAAGTGGTCGTGGACGGCCGAGCGCGTGCATCGCACGCTGTGCCATCCGGAAGTCATGTCGGTGATGGCCTGTGACGGCGACCGCATCGTGGGCTTCGCCATCACACAGTTCGGCGAAGAGCACGCCCATCTGTCACTGTTTGCCGTGGGACCCTCGCACCAGCACATGGGTATCGGCCGGCGCCTGATCGACTGGACGGTGGAAACCGCCTATGCCGCCGGCGTGGCCGTGATTCATCTCGAAACGCGCGCCGCCAACCACGCGGCGCGGCGTTTCTATCGCAACCTCGGGTTTCAGGAAAACGCCTACATTCCGGGCTACTACGGCGGGCGCGAAATGGCGTTGAAGATGCTGCGTGAACTGCGCACGCCGGGCGTGGCCGATGTCGAGTGGGAATTGCCCAAGCCGCCGTCCAATCCGGAATAAGCGGCCGGCCGCTCATTCGACAATCGGCAGCGGTGCGGCAGCGCAGGCCGTTGCCGCCGCGCCGAAAAACCGCCGCGTCTATTTGCGGGTGCCGGCCTGCTGCAACTGCTTCAAGAGACGGGCACGCTCGTTGACCGTCATGTCGCCGGTTTTGTGGAACAGCATCCACAGGATCGCGCCATTGGCCAGCACGAACACCACTTCCAGGTAGAGCAGCTGCGTAACGATGGTGCGCGCGCCATGCTCGCCGAAGATGAAGTAGAAGCCGTCGAAACTGGCCAGCGCGGCGCGCGTCACGGCGTAGTAGTTCTCCATGGGCGGAAACAGCATGACCAGCAGAAGGTTCAAGGCCACGCCGATCATCACCAGCTTCTGCCAGTCGGTCTTGCCTTCCTTGTGCACTGCCCTGCGCTCGCCCAGCAACAGCCAGGCGATGGCAGCGTTGATGATGATGACGAAGGTTTCCAGTTGCAGGAAGTTGGAATTCACGCGCAGATTGGTGCTGGCCGAATCGAACCAGTGGAAGCCGTCGAAGGTCGGCACGTTGTTGCGCGCCGCCGAGACGTAATCGAAGGCTCTTTTCGCATTAGTTAGTGATATGCCTCTATACCAGAGGGAAAACGCTTACCCGGCAGTGATGACGTAAGTCCTGATCCTCAATCGAGTTTCTGCACCGCGTCGCGGATCATCACTAACTAATGCGAAAAGAGCCTAATCGAATGGGGGAAACAGCCAGATCAGCACCAGGTTGATCAGTGCCAGTCCAATCGTGATCCATTGCCGTTTGTTCATTGCCTGCTCCCCGCAGACTGACTCGCCGTCAGACAGCCGCCATGTTACGCGGCGGGCCGCAACATGACCAGTGGCAGCCGCTTGATGCGTCGGTCCTGTTACGCCACGAAAAACGGGGGCCTCGCGGCCCCCGTCATTCAGTGCAAAGCGCTCAGGCCCTGGGCCAGATCAGTTGACCTCGATGTTCTTTTCCTTGATGAGCTTGGCCCAGCTCGTCACTTCACGATTGATGATGTCGGTGATCGCCTCGGGCGTACCGCCGAACAGCAGTGTCTGGGTCTTCTTCGCGTAGTCCAGCACTGCCTGCTCCTTGAGCGTGGCGTTGGCTGCGGTATTGATCTTGTTGACGAGGTCCTTCGGCATGCCCGCCGGACCCGACAAGCCCTGCCAGAACATCACGGTGTAGCCGGGGTAGCCGGCTTCCTTCATGCCGGGCAGATCGGGCAGGTTCGACGAGCGATCCTGGGTCGTCACCGCCAGCGCGCGCACCTTGCCGGCCTGGATCTGTGCCGCCATGAAGGACATGACGTCGAGCGCCGCGTGCGAGTCACCGCTGGCCAGCGCCAACATGTTCGCCGGCGACCCCTTGTAGGGAATATGCACCGTCTTGACGTCCATGACCTCGTTGAACAGTTCGATCGCAAGGTGCGCGAGCGATCCGGGTCCGTAGGAACCGAAGTTGATCTTGCCGGGATTGGCCTTGGCATAGTCGACCAGTTCCTTGACCGTCTTCACATTCGGCAGCTTCTCGACGTTGATGCCGATGATCACCGGGCCGCCGGTTATCTGGATGATGTGGGTCATGTCCTTGCGGATGTCGAAGGGCGGTTTGTCCTTGGCCGAGGTGATGGTCTGCGACGAAGTCGACATCATCAGCGTGTAGCCGTCCGGCGGCTGCGACGTCACGGCCTGGGTGGCAATCACGGCGCCGGCACCAGGTCGCGGGTCGAGAATGACCAGTTGTCCGATCTTCTCGCGCATGCGCTCCGTATAAACGCGCATGAAACTGTCGGTGGAACTGCCGGCCGGAAATGGCAGGACGATGCGAACCGGCTTGGACGGATAAGCCGGGGCCTGTGCCGCGACCGGCAGAGCCGTTGCCAGTGCAGCCGAACCCAACAGGGCGCCGGCGATGATGTGGTGGAGTTTTCTCATGTTTGTCTCTTCTGGAAAAAAATGGGTAAAGGTTGGTTCGATTGATGTGGTTCGATTTCGCGGGAGTGAAACGTCAATCCAGCGCAATATTGGCGTCCTTGACCAGCTTGGCCCAGGTCGTGACTTCCTTGTTGATGATGTCCGTAATCGACTCGGACGTTCCCCCAAACAGCACGGTCTGGCTCTTCTTGGCGTAATCCAGCACGGCCTGATCCTTGAGCGCCGCGTTGACCACGGCATTCATCCTTGCAACGATCTCCTTCGGCAGCCCGGTTCGCCCGCCGAAGCCCTGCCAGAAGGCGAACGAGTATTCAGGCGTTCCTGATTCGCGCATACCGGGATATTCCGGCGCCATGGGCGAACGCTCGGCTGTCGTGGCGGCCAGCACGCGGACCTTGCCGGCCTGATGCTGCGGGCCCAGGAAGGTCAGCACGTCCATCGCCGCATGCGAGTCGCCACTGGCCAGCGCCAGCACGTTCGACGACGAACCCTTGTAGGGAATGTGCACCGTCTTGATGTTCTCGACCTGGTTGAACAGCTCGATGCCGATATGGATGGCCGAACCCGCGCCGATGCTGCCGAAGTTGATCTTGCCCGGATTGGCCCGCGCGTACTCGACGAAGTCTTTCATCGTCTTCACGTTCGGCAGCTTCTCGGTGTTCACCGCGATGAAATACGGTCCCCCCGCGTGCTGCACGATGTGCACGAGGTCCTTGCGGATGTCGAAGGGAGCATTGGCCTTGGCCGAGGTCAGCGACTGCGACGGCGTCGTGACCATCAGGGTGTAGCCGTCGGCCGGCTGGTTCAGCACATACTGCGTGGCGATCACCGCCCCAGCGCCCGGCTTGGGATCGACGAGGATGGTTTGCCCGAGGCTGCGCTGCATGGGCTCCGCCAACACGCGAATCAGCACGTCCGTGGAGCTGCCGCCCGGGAAAGCCAGCACGACCCGGATTGGCTTGGACGGCCAAGCCTGCGCCTGCGCCGGGGCCGCGGAAAACGCCACGATGCCGCATGCTGCCGCCACGATGCCGGCGACGAATTTCAACGATCTAAACATCTTGCTGCTCCTCCTCCGCGCTGTGATGACGCAAGCCTGCCGCGGAGCGTGCGCAGATTTGCGATGATTTGTTTGACGCCGCTGGCGGAA
>CANIIN010000236.1 GCA_947467405.1 Betaproteobacteria bacterium
CAGCCGGCACATCGGGCAGGCGCTCCGGCAGGCGCAGGTCGCGGCCGGATGCCAGGCCCAGCGCACGAATCAGGCGCTCGCGCGCGGCGAGCGAGACCTGCCGTGCACGAGCGAGTTGCGCCAGAGCGTCCAGTTCGAAAGCCTTTTCATTGGCCTCGGCGAGACTGGACCAGTTGCCGGCGGCGGCCATGCGCTTGCCGAGTTCCGCGCCGGCTTCGGCAGCATCCTTCACCTGCATGGCGTAGGTCACGCTCTGCTGGGCTGCGACCGCATTGATCCAGGCCTTGCGCGCTTCCTGCGCCACGCGCAAAGCGGCGCCGGCCGCACGCAGCTTGGTCGCCTCGAAACGTTCGCCCTGCGCCTTGGTGGAGAGTGGAATGGCCAGCAGGCCCAGCACGTCGAAGAACACGCCGCGCTCGATTTCCAGTTCGTCGCCGCGCGTGAGCCGCGCGAACGACAGGCGCGGCCCGCGCCAGCGGCTGGCCTGCACCAGTTCCGCTTCGGCGATGCCGAGCGAGGCATACTCGGCCTGCAGGCCGGCATTGTTCAACAGCGCGATGCGTACCGCGTCGTCGGCAAGGATGGGTTTCGCCAGCAGTTCGCCGACGCGCACCTGCACCGAATCGCCGGCATCGGGTGAGCGCACCCATTGCGTGGTCTGGCCAGTGCGACTGGACACGGCCTGCTCCACCGTGCCGAAGCCCCCGTCCGGCGAAAACGACGCGCAGGCGGACAGCAGCAGCAGCGCCGCGCTCGTCACGATCCGACTAAAGCATTTTGATCCGAGCATGACTGCTCCAAGACTTCACATGAAAAGGCGACGCACTGCGGTGCGCCGCCTTTCGAAATTCGATTCTGGTACTGCCTGAAGATGCCCGTCAGACGGGCATCTTCAGGCATTCGCCGACTGGCCTATCCTGCCAATTCACTCAGTGTGCAGCCCCTGAATGCGCCGGCATGGCGCCGCCCGACTCCATCGACATCGGCGCGGCCGCTGCGCCTGACTGCAGGATGCGCGGATCGAGCATGCCGAAGATCATGGCGACGTGCGCCACCACCAGGAACACCGCCACCAGCGTGGCATGCAGTTTCAGCTTCGACTCGGCATTGCGCGACCCGCCGATGATGCCCAAGTCGAGCAGCGCCATGCCGAGCAGCGGCACGATGCCTGACAGGTAGAAGCCCACCGCGATCACGTCAGCCGGACCGCGCCATCCGCCACCCATGGTAAGCGGAATGACCGCGTTGATCATGAGGTAGACGAACACGCCGGCAAAGTAGAAGCCACCGATGATACTGGCGGAGCGGTTGATGGCGCGCGCCGGGCCGTCGGTGACGCGCGTGAACAGGATGAACAGCTCGGTGATGGCCACGGTTTCGGCCAGCACCACCGGCACGCCCATGAACAGAATGAGGTGCCAGGGCTGGTTGGTAGCGAGCAGTTCCATATAGTGAGTCATGGACATGTTGATTCTCCAGTGAAGTTGGGTGCGCGAGATCGCGCGATCACATGCAGCCGGGTGGCTGGCACGTGCAGGACAGATGCAGACTTCAGACGGTGAGAATCAGCGTCGTGGAGGCGGGTGATCGGGCGGGAGAATCCGGCCGACGGAGAACTGCAGCGCCACCGCGTCGAACGCGGCAGGCGGGAGGCTGGGCAATGCAACGGGCGGCGGCATCAATGCCGGCGCAGCGCCGAGATCGCAGGCGATCTTGCAGATGGACGAACCATGTTCGCCTTGCGTCGTGTGCGAGGCCTGATGATTGACATCGTGCGCCGCCCGCTGGTCATGTTCATCACAGCAAGGTTCCAGATCGGCGCGCTGGACTGCCGCGGCATGCTCATGCTGAACATGCGGGGTGCCATGCACGGCGTCCATGACGCCGGACGGCATCGGCAACGCATAGGCCGACGACACGCCCCGCCACAACAGGGCGGCGATCAGGATCAGAACTGTTTGGAGACCGGGACGCATGGCAATCATGCTACGCGCCGGCGGCATCGGCGGCAACGCCTGATCGACGTCCCCTTAACCAAAGTCAAAATTGAATTCACAAAATGCCCGGAGATCCTCGCCAATGCTTGATCTGCAGGCAGCACTCGCGCGGCGACAGGGGTACGAGCGCATCCTATCGCGCTGCTGATCGGGCGGTGCGCCTTGCCTTGAGGTACTTCCCCCACTCCTCCATCGTGACCACGCCATCGCGATTGGCGTCGACGCGATGGAACTTGGCCGCGACGCGCGGCAGATACGCCGCAGCCTCGTCGCGCGACAACAGGCCGTTGCCATCCACATCGGCACGTGTGAAATGCGCGGCAAGGGCGGTTTGCCCATCACGGCCGCGTTGCTGTGCATGCGAGCGCGACCAGGTGCGGATTTCCTGCGGACTGAGCTGGTCGTCATGGTTGGCGTCGATGGCGTCGAATGGCGCCACCAGTCGCGGCGCACCGACACGCACCTCGTCGCGCGACAGCATGCCGTTGCCGTCGCGATCGGCACGCGCCAGTTGCGTGCTGCGGCGGGTGTCGGCCTTGTCGGCCTTGCCGGCCTTGCCCGACTTGACCGCTTTGTTCGATTCGGCCGCCTGCAACGGCGGCAACAACATGGCGATCGCCGTGAGCAGCGCGCAGTGCAGCAGCCATGGGCGGGGTCGGATCAGCAAGGGTCGTCTTCGCATCGTCAGGCGCGGCGCCGGGTGCGCCGCTCCATGATTCAACGATGGCGCCGCCCGCATCGTTGACCGGCCGCAACCGACAATTTGCGCATCTGAACGCGGATGATTTGGTCGGACGGCGCGCTTGGGGTATTGTCGGGGCCGGTCTTCACGCAGTGGTCGCCATCGGCGGCCACCGCCCATCCAGCAAACGGACATTCCCTTGAAACGATTTCTCACCAATAACAACCTGTTCGGCACGCTCGCCAATTCACCGTGGTGGCTCAGCCTGTTGATTGCGGCAGTGCTGTTCCTGATCGGGCGGCAGTTCCTGCCCGATATCGCCGCGGCGTTCTCGACTTTCCCTTTCCTCGGCAGCGCGGTCTGGTCGGCTTGGAAGCAACGCGGCGTCCCCAGCGAAAAGCGCGTCACCGCAACGATGCAACAGCTGAACGAGATCGCCTGGGAGCGCTTTGCCCTGCTGGTGACGGAAGCGTTCAAACGCGAGGGCTGCACGGTGGAAGTGCTGAACGGCAAGGGCGGTGATTTCCTCACCAGCAAGGCCGGGCGCACCAGCCTGGTCAGCTGCAAGCGCTGGAAGGTGGCGCAGACCGGCGTGGCGCCGCTGCGCGATCTCGACGACGCCCGCCGGGCGCGCGAAGCAGCCAGCGACGCGAGCGTGTCGTGCATCTACATCGCCGCGGGCGAGGTGACCGGCAAGGCGCTGCAATTCGCTGCGGAGAAATCGATACAGGTGCTGAGCGGCGCGGAACTGACGCGCTTCATCCGGCAGGCCGGCATGCCCGTCGTGGAGCCGGCCAAAAAGGCTTGAGTCCCGCTGCAGCCGGACCTTAGTTGAGGGCTACCGGCAGTCGCAGCCTCACCTGGTTACTCAAGTTCACCTGATTCCCCAGCGGTGGCGCCGGCATCGGCGTGGCAGGGGGAGCGAGTTTCGCCAGACGCGCTTCCAGCGACTTCAACTTGTCGCGCATGGCGGCGCCGACGAACATCTGCGGATTCGAGGGTTCCAATTTCTTTTCGACTTCCATGTCAGCCACGCTGGTGCGGGCGCGCTGGAAGGCGTTGGTCAGCGAGAAAGTGCCGGCATTGGCCTCGTTCCTCAGCGCCTGATCGAAAAATGCCCGGCTGAACCAGGTGAATTCGCTGTCCGGCTCGCAGCCGAAGGAAGTGTGCGTTTCGTCGGAGGCGGTGATGATCAGCGTGTTGGCGTCCTTCAACGGCTCGATGTAGCCGCCGGAATAGCAGGCCGAGATCACCAGCACCTTCCACTTGATGCCGCTGTCGGACAGCATGCGCGACAGTGCGGTCGGCGTGAGCTGCTGCAGTTTCATGGGCGGGAACTCGAACGCCAGTTGGTGGTTCTCGCTGCCGTGCGTGGTGAGGAACAGGAACAGCATGTCTTCCTCGGTGTTCATGACCCGGCCCAGATGCGACAGCGACAGCCGCAGGTTGGTCACCGTGGCAATCGGCATGGCGCCGACCGTGCCGGCATGATTGACCAGCGCCAGCGAGCGGCCGACGGTCTCGAAGCGCTCGTCCATCAGTTGCTTCACCACCGACAGTTCGTGCACGAAGGTGTCCTGGCGCGAGAACGGTGCCGCGCCCAGGAAGTACAGGTCCTCGACGCCGGGCCGCTCCGGCGACAGTTGCGCCAGGTCGCGGCCAAGCACCGCGCCCTGCACGTGGAAGATCTCTTCCTGCATCAGGCCGGGATTGGTCTCGTTGTCGTCCTGCGTGGCATCGGGCGTGTTCCAGGGTTCATCGCGCGGGATGTAGGCCATGCCGAGCACCATGGCCGTGAGCAACAGCGCGGCAATGCCCGAACGCCGCCGTCCCCACGGCACCAGGATGGCCTGGGTGCGGATGACGGAGGCCACCGCCCACGCCACGTACAAGAGGTACACGCTCATTTGTGTCAGCGGCGGCCCATCCGACCACACGGTCTCGAACACCGTGAAGATCGCCGTGCCGGCCACTTCGAACACCAGGTCGGTGGAGCCCAGCATGACCGCGAAGGCCAGCAGCAGCGATGCGTCGCGGAACAGGCGCGACAGGATCAGGCATACCAGCAGCATGACCGGAATGATGGTGAACATGCCCGGCAACGCGGAAGGGTTCAAGCCGCCTTCCGTGCCGGTGCGCAGGCCACTGCCGATGATCCACACCAGCACATTGAACGCGGCCAGCACGGCATAGTCGGTCGGCGTGGTGCGGAATGCGCTGCGCGATACCGGCAGCCAGAAGGCAATGCGCAAGCCGCCGCGAAGGTTGCGCAGCAGCGAAAAAAACCACAGCAGGCGGGACTGGACGGCGCTGAAGCGCACAGACTTCTCCATCAGGGTCGGGGATTGGAACGCGTCGCCTGGATCACGCTGTCGTCGGGGACGGCGGCGCGACCGGCAGGGCGATCGGAAACAGGATTGTTGACCGAGGCGCCATTGTCCTCCAGCGCCGCAGTCAGTGCAGCACTCAGTGCAGCGATTCGTGCCTGTCGCAAGGCGCTGGCGATGTCCGCGCCGGCGGCCTGCGCGGCGGCGGCCACCGCGGCGGCATCTACGCGCAACGCGGCGGCCAGCGCTGCCTGCAACGCG
>CANIIN010000237.1 GCA_947467405.1 Betaproteobacteria bacterium
CATGTGCGAACCCCCTGTGGGAACCATGAGAGCAAGGCTCGTCCGGGTGGCGCATCCATTCCGATAAAATGACGTCCTGAACGGAGCGTGCAATGAATGTTGAAGTAGAAGTCTGGAAACCCCACGTGACGGTGGCGGCGGTGATCGAGCGCGACGGGCGGTTCCTCATGGTGGAGGAATCTTCCGCGGGCGAGGTCGTGCTCAACCAGCCGGCCGGGCATTGGGAGGCGGGTGAAACTCTGCCCGAAGCCTGCATCCGCGAGACGCTCGAGGAGAGCGCGCATGTGTTCCGGCCCACGCATCTGGTGGGCATTTATCGCTGGAGGCATCCGGACAGCGCCATCACCTTCCTGCGCTTTGCCTATTGCGGCGAGTTGCGTGGCGAAGAGCGCGGCCGGGCGCTGGACCCCGATATCCTGCGCGCGGTGTGGCTGACAGCCGAGGAACTGCGCGCCAGCAGCGCGCGCCACCGCAGCCCGTTGGTGGCACGCTGCTTCGAGGATTACCTGGCGGGACGCCGTTATCCGCTCGATCTGGTGACGCATGTCGACTAGGTTATTCACGAACAAGGGGGCACTGCCCCCTTGTATATCCCCCACTTCAGTGAGTACTGCGCAATGACGGCAGGTGAACACACCTCGGTCACCAAGGGAGAACGCGTCGTTGTCGGCATGTCCGGCGGCGTGGACTCGGCTGTGTCGGCGCTGCTCCTGAAGCGCGCGGGCTTCAACGTCACCGGCCTGTTCATGAAGAACTGGGAAGACGACGATGACGACGAATACTGCTCCACGCGCGAGGATCTGATCGACGTGGTATCGGTGACCGACCTGATCGGCATCGACCTCGACGTGGTGAATTTCGCCGAGGAATACAAGGACCGCGTATTCAGCGAATTCCTGCGCGAATATTCGGCGGGCCGCACGCCCAATCCGGATGTGCTGTGCAATGCCGAGATCAAGTTCCGCGCCTTTCTCGATCACGCGGTGGCGATGGGCGCGAGCCGCATCGCCACCGGGCATTACGCCAAGGTGCGCGAGCGCGACGGTCGCTTCGAATTGCTGAAGGCCGCCGACGGCTCGAAGGACCAGACCTACTTCCTGCATCGCCTGTCGCAGGAACAGTTGTCGCGCGCCATGTTTCCGCTCGGCGACCTGAAGAAGACCGAAGTGCGTGCCATCGCCAAGGAGGCCGGCCTGCCGGTGTACGCCAAGAAGGATTCCACCGGCATCTGCTTCATCGGCGAGAGGCCGTTTCGTGATTTTCTCAATCGCTACCTGCCGAAGAAGCCCGGCCTGATGAAGACGCCCGAGGGTCGCGTCATCGGCGAGCATGTGGGCCTGGCCTTCTACACCATCGGCCAGCGCAAGGGCATCGGCGTGGGTGGCGTGAAGCATTCCGCCGAGGGCGCGTGGTATGTGGCGGCCAAGGACATGGCGAGGAACGAACTGGTGGTGGTGCAGGGACACGACCATCCGTTGCTGTTGCGCAATCGTCTGGAGGCGGCTGACCTCAGCTGGATTGCGGGCGCCGCGCCGTCAGCGGATGCGGATTACGGAGCCAAGAATCGTTATCGTCAGGCCGACGCAGCCAGCCACATCCTGTCGCTGGCGGACGGCCGCATCGAAGTCGGCTTCGATGAACCGCAGTGGGCGGTGACGCCGGGGCAGTCCATGGTGCTGTATCGGGAAGACGTGTGCCTGGGAGGCGGCGTCATTCAGTAAGAACCAGCATGGCAGTCGCCGTGCGGGCGACGCGACCTGGACTGCCGGCTACTCCGCGCTACTCTTTGGGAAATGTCGCCGCGAACGACGCGCGCCCGGCCAGGCGTTTTGCGAGGCGGCCGAGATTGGCGTGGCGTGTGACCACTTCGAGTTGCGGGAAACGGAATTCCAGCCAGCCGACGCAGCAACCCACTGCGATGTCGGCCAGGGTGAGATCGATGCCGCAGCACCAGCCGCGGTCGCCCAGATCATTGGCCATCGCGGCCAGGCCGGTGTTCACCTTGCCCATCTGTCGCGCAATGGCCGCGGGGCTCTTCTCGCCGTCCGGACGCTGTCCTTCGCGGCGCGCGGAGATGCCGGCGTCGAGAATGCCGTCAGCCAACGCCTCCCAGCGTTTCACTTCGATTTTTTCGCGATTGTCAGCAGGAATCAGCCGATTCACCGGCGAGACACTGTCCAGAAACTCGACGATGACACGTGAGTCGTACAACTTGCGACCGTCCTCCAGGATCAGCACCGGCACCTTGCCCAGCGGATTGGATTGCGGCACGCGCGTGTCGGCGGCCCACGGGCTATCCTGTTCGAAGTCGTATTCGATCTTCTTTTCTGCCATCACGATGCGGACCTTGCGGGCGTAAGGGCTGCTGGTCGAACCAATGACTTTCATGCTTTCGGGGTGCTTTCGGGCCAGGGGCGCGCCGTCATGTGCTCATGACGCCGGCAAGGCCGTTCCAGATGAGAATGGATGGAGTTTCAGAGGGAGATTGTACCACGCGGGCCTGTGCAACCCTCGCTTCTGCGCGCGCTGTGCGGCCTGAAATCACCGCCTCATTTCGGGCTGCGCATGCGGGCTCGACAGGTCGCGCATGATAAAATTCCCGCGCTTCACCCGCATTGATCGCCATCGCATTCTCTGCCGAAACTTTCTTCGGTGGAGTGGACACCGGGACTGCCCATGCCACTCACTTCCCTTACCGCCGTTTCACCGCTCGACGGGCGCTACGCCAGCCAGGCCGATGCCTTGCGCCCCTATTACAGTGAGTTCGGGCTCATCCATCATCGTGTGCGCGTCGAGATCGAATGGCTGATCGCGCTGGCGCAGGAACCCGCGCTGCGCGAGATCGGCCCGTTCTCGAAGGGCACCATCGATGCCTTGCGCAAGCTGGTCGGCGATTTCTCCGAAGCCGATGGCGCGCGCGTCAAGGCCATCGAAGCCGAGACCAACCATGACGTGAAGGCCATCGAGTACTGGTTGAAGGAGCGTGTGCGCGATAACGCGGAAGCGCTCAAGGCGGCCGAGTTCATCCACTTCGCCTGCACCTCGGAAGACATCAACAACCTGTCGCATGCGATGTCGACCGACGCCGCGCGTCGCGACGTGCTGCTGCCGGCGCTGGAGCAGCTGATCGCGCGCCTGCGCGAACTGGCGCACGCCAATGCCGACCTGCCCATGCTGTCGCGCACGCACGGCCAGCCGGCCACGCCCACCACGCTGGGCAAGGAAATGGCCAACGTCGTGGCGCGACTGACGCGTGCGCGCGATGCCATCGCCGCGGTGAAGATGCTGGGCAAGATCAACGGCGCCGTCGGCAACTACAACGCGCATCTGGCGGCTTATCCCGAATTCGACTGGGAGGGTTTCGCGGCGCGTTTCGTCGCCGCGCTCGGCCTGGAGTTCAATCCCTACACCACGCAGATCGAGCCGCACGACAGCCTCGCCACCCTGTTTGACGCCGTGGCGCGCGCCAACACCATCGTGCTCGACCTCGACCGCGACATGTGGGCGTACATTTCCATCGGCTACTTCAAGCAGCGCGTGAAGGCCGGCGAGGTGGGCTCGTCGACCATGCCGCACAAGGTCAACCCCATCGACTTCGAGAATTCCGAAGGCAATGCCGGCACCGCCAACGCGCTGCTGCGTTTTCTCGCCGACAAACTGCCGGTGTCGCGCTGGCAGCGCGACCTGTCGGATTCGACCGTACTGCGCAACGTGGGTGTGGCGTTCGGGCATTCGCTCCTGGGCTGGAAGGCCTGCGTGCGCGGCCTGGGCAAGCTGGACGTCGATCCGGCGCGCCTGGCGGCCGATCTTGATGCCAACTGGGAAGTGCTGGGAGAGGCGGTGCAGACTGTGATGCGCCGCTATGGCTTGCCCAACCCCTACGAGCAACTCAAGGAATTGACGCGCGGCAAGCGGCTGGATGGCGATGCCATGCGCCAGTTCATCTCGGGCTTGGGCATTCCGGATGCCGAGAAGCAGCGCCTGCTGAAAATGACCCCCGGCAGTTATATCGGCAAGGCCGCGGAACTGGCCAAGCGGATCTGAGTCCGATTCAGAATCAGAATCGCAAAAGGCGGGGAAATTCCCCGCCTTTCGTTTTTCAGTTAGGGAAGCGCCGATCAAGTCCTGGAAATGAAAACGCCCGAACAAGCTTGCCTCTGAAGTGGGGGATAGACAAGGGGACTTGCCCCCTTGTTCAGTGAATCCTCAGTGCCTGCTTTCAGATCCGTGCAGAACTGACAAGCCCGGTTACTTGGGTAGTTCAGGCAGTGCCGGAATCTGCCGCAGGTAGGCGATCATCGCCGCCATGTCCTCCGGGGTGAGCTGGCTGGTGGTGTTGCGAATCACCTCGGACATGGCCTCGCCCGGAATGTCGCCTTCAGCCGTGATGCCGCTGATCAGGAATTCCTTCAGCTCGCCATCGCCCATTTTCTTGAGGCGCGTCGGCGTGATGTTCGGGATGCGCTTGCCTTCCGGTCCGGCTTTGGTGCCCCCCAGCAGCATGTCGCGTTTGGTGCCGCCGAGCAGATTGCGGTCGGTATGACACTCGCCGCAATGGGCCAGCGCGTTGACGATGTATGCGCCGCGATTGACCACGGCATCGGCCTTTGCGTCGGGTGCCATCGGGCCGGGCGTGAAGAACAGCCATTTCCAGGGACCCAGAAGGAAGCGCCACTTGAACGGGAACTTCAGATCGTGCTGCTGGTTCGGGCGCGCGTCGGGCGGCAACGATCGCAGATAGGCCCACAGGTCATGGATGTCGCCGTCCGACATTTTGGTGAACGACGGAAACGGGAATGCAGGAAAGTAGTGTGATCCGTCGCGGCGCTCGCCCATGCGGATCGCACGGGTGAAATCGGCTTCCTGCCATGCGCCGATGCCGGCGGTGGAGTGCGGCGTGATGTTGGGGCCGTAGAAAGTTCCGAACGGCGTCTTCAATGCACGTCCGCCCGCAAAGCGTACTGACTCCTTGCCCTCCGCCGTGTGGCATCCCTCGCAGCCGGCTGCCTTGATCAGGTATTCGCCACGCCTGACGTCGGCAGGGCGCTTGTCGACCGGCTTTTCCACAGGTTTGGTGGCGGGGGTCTTGGCGGCAGCTTGCTTCGAGACTGGAGTCGAATTCTGGTTGGTCTGCGCGGTCGCGGGACCGGACTGTAACGACGCCAGCACGACTGCAGACAGCACGACCAGCGAGCGGCATTGGAACATCGATTTCTCCATTGTTCGAGGCAACGAGGAGCGCAAA
>CANIIN010000238.1 GCA_947467405.1 Betaproteobacteria bacterium
GCGGTCGGCGGCGCAGATGAGCGGATTGACGTCGATCTCTTCGATGGCGTCGCGATGATCGGCCACCAGCTCCGACAGCCGGCAGATGATGTCAGCCAGTTTGTCGCGATCAACAGGCGCCATGCCACGCAGGCCGTTCAGCGCCACCTGTCCGCGCAGTTTTGCCAGCATGGCCAGTGCTTCGGGTTTGGATACCGGCGCCAGCGCCACCACGGTGTCCTTCATCAGCTCGACCAGGATGCCGCCCAGACCGACGATGACGAGCGGCCCGAACATCGCATCGACGCGCGCGCCGACCATGATCTCGACACCGGGCGGAATCATCGGCTGCACCAGCACGCCGTTGATGCGCGGCTTGGTGAAAGAGGTTGCCGAAGGCGACCCCTGATGTGGGGGATTTGGAAGGGGGCTATCCCCCTTGCTCGTTGGAATGGATACTTTATTGGCGTTGGTCATGACGGCGTCGTAAGCGGCGCGCACCTCGGCCTCATTCTTGAGGTTCAGGCGGATGACGCCGGCTTCGGTCTTGTGCGGCAGGTCGGGTGATTCGACTTTCATGGCCACCGGATAGCCCAGCTTCGTGGCATTGGCGGCGGCATCATCGGCGCTGGCGGCGAGATGCTCGCCCACCACCGGAATGCCGTAGGCGGCCATGACGCGCTTGGCCTCGCGCTCGGTGAGCGTGCGGTCGGCCACGGCGGCGAGCAGCTTCGCGCTGTCGGCTTTGGCGCTCGCGGCGGCGAGGCGTGTGGCCGGCAGCAGCGGGTTGCGGCGGCGCTCATCCAGCCGGTGCCAGGCGGCCAGCGCATTGAAGCAACTGCGTGTCGAGCGGAAGATCGATACGCCGGCGTCTGACGCAATTTTCAGCGCAGCCGGGCTGTGCTGCCATCCCGTGACCCAGCTGACGATGGTCGGCTTGCCGTTCTTCAGGCTAGCCGCGCTCAGCCTCTCGTGGAGAGTGGTCTCCACCGCAATGCTTGCAATCGAATAAAGTTGCGGTATGACCGCCGCGCCAAAATCGGCATCCGCCAGCAGCGTATCAGCACAACCGGCCAGGCGCAGCGCGCCCTGATTGCCGGCGGTGACATCGACCGGGTTGGCCAGCGAACCGTAGTCGGGCACGAATTCCGACATGGCCTTCTTGGCCGCTGCGCTGGGGGTGGGCAGCGAGATGCCGCAGGCTTCGGCCACGTCTGCGGCATGCACGCCGGTGCCGCCCGACACGCTCAGGATGGCCACGCCGGTGCTCTTGGGCGCCGGCGCCTTGGCAAAGAAGGCTGCTGTTTCGAGCATGTGCTCGAAATCCTCGACCACGATGGCGCCCATGCGGTCGAAGGCGGCGTTGTAGGCCGCGTCCGAGCCAGCCAGGAAACCGGAATGCGACAGCGCCGCCGCTGCACCGCGTTCGCCGCGGCCGAGCTTGAACACGATCAGCGGTTTGCCGGCCTGCATGGCGATCTCGCCAGCTTCGATCAGGCGCTCGGTGGAACTGACGCCTTCGAAGACGAGGGCGATGGCTTTGCAGTGCGGATCCTCGGCGAGATAGGCCACGAAGTCCGCACAGTCCACATCGCAGGAGTTGCCCGGGGTGAGGGTATGGCTGATGTTGAAGCCCATCAGGTGCCATTGCGTCAGTGCATTGCCCATGCCGCCGGACTGGCTGATGACCGCTACCGGCGCCGGCCCTTGCGCCGAGAACTCGAATTTCGGCGTGAACGTGGTGCCGTATATCTTGGCGTGATTGGCCGGGCCGATGCAGTTGGGGCCGATGATGCGCATGTTGGCGGCGCGTCCGATTTCGGCGAGGCGGACCTGCTTGTCGATGTTTTCCTGGAGGCCGGTCTCGCCATAGCCGGAGGCGAAGACGATCACGCCGCCCACCCCGAGCTTGGCGCATTCAAGGACGATGTCCTCCACTCTTTCGCGACCGACGGCGACGATGACGCAGTCCGGCACTTCCGGCAACGCCGACAGCGACGCATGACAGGGGCGATCGCCGATCTTCTCGTAACGGCTGTTGACCAGGTAGAGCCGGCCCGAGTAATCGGCGAGATTGGCCAGCGTCTCGCAGCCCGGTGTTCCGGCCGTGGTGGATGCGCCGACGATGGCGACGCTTTCCGGGTCGAGCGTACGGCGCAGATCTGCATGGCGGTAGACGCGACGGGGTCCTGAAATGGTGGGGCGGGGTGTGCTCACGATCGTCCTTTATTTTCTACGTTGTGCAATGGATTGGGGAATTGTACCAATTGGCCCAACCTTTCCCGAGATGTGCCGAGAATGCAGCATGGCGAACGCAATGGAGGCTCGATCTGATAAATTCGACAGGAACGCGATTATTTATCGATAAAGGCGAATCAAGCATGGTCGTGCGCGACATCAATTTCAAGCACCTGCATTACTTCTGGGCCGTGGCCAAGGCCGGCAGCGTGACCAAGGCGGGTGAGCGGCTGCATCTGACGCCGCAGACCATCAGCGGGCAGTTGTCGCTGTTCGAGGAGTCGATCGGTTACCAGTTGTTCAACCGTGTCGAGCGGCGCATGGAGCTGACCGACGCCGGGCGCATCGCGCTCGGTTATGCGGACGAGATCTTTTCGCTGGGCAACGCCATGCAGGATGCGTTGCGAGCGAGTCCGGAATCGCGCGCACTGGTGTTCAAGGTCGGCATCATCGATGCCGTGCCGAAGTCGCTGGCCTACCAGCTGATCGAACCGGCCATGAAGCTCGATGAGCCGGTGCAACTGGTGTGCCGCGAGGGCAAGTTCATGGACCTGCTGGCCGATCTGGCGGTGCAGCGGCTGGATATCGTGATATCCGATCGCCCCATGTCCTCGACGGTGAACGTGCGCGGCTTCAATCACCTGTTGGGTGAATGCGGCGTCACCTTCTTCGCGACCGCGGACCTCGCGAAGCAGTTGAAAGGGCGTTTTCCGCAGAACCTCGATGGCGCGCCTTTTTTGCTGCCCGGCGAGGATTCCGCGGTGCGGCCGCGCCTCATGCGCTGGCTGGACGACCAGCGCGTTCATCCGCACATCGCGGGGGAGTTCGACGACGGCGCGTTGATGAAGGCGTTCGGCGAGGCGGGGGCCGGCGTGTTCGTGGCCCCTTCGGCCATCACGCAGCAGATGAAGGAGCGCTTCAAGGTGGTGCCGATCGGCAGCACCGACGCCATCACCGAGCAGTTCTACGCCATCTCGGTGGAGCGCAAGCTGGCGCACCCGGCGGTGCTGGCCATCAGCTCCGGCGCGCGCTTGAAGCTGTTCGCCGATTCGCGCACGCCGCCGCGAAAGAAACCGGCCTGAGGCCGGCACAGCGCGCCCGCCGACCGGGGATCCTCAGCCGGCGATGCTGACCGGCTGGACGCGATAGCCGGACAGATTGAATTCGGCCTTGCGAATGGAGTGGGCCAGGTCGATGTCCAGCTTCACGTCGTCCTGCACCAGCCGGGTGAAGGCCGACACCGATTCCAGCCGCGCCAGCGGCGCGCCGATGCAGTGGTGGATGCCTTCCGAGAACGACAGGTGCTTGTTCGGTGAGCGGCGCAGGTCGAATTTCTCCGGGTCGGTGAACTGGCGCGGATCGTGGTTGGCGGCGGCGTACAGGAACAGCACCGTCTCGCCCTTCGGGATGGTGACGCCGCTGACCTCGACATCGGACAGCGTCTTCTTGCCGGTGAACAGCACCGGCGGATCGATGCGCAACGACTCCTCGACAAAGTTCGGAATCAGCGATGCGTCGGCGCGCAGTTCGTCGCGCAGTCCCGGCACCAGTTGCAGATGCGCGGCGGCATTGACGATGTGCATGGTGGTGGTCCAGGTGCCGCCGGTCCACAACGCCGCCAGGTAATAGACGACGTCATCCACCGGCAGCAGTTCGTTCCCCTCCTTGGCGATGCGGATCAGTTCGCTGGTCACGTCGTCGCCCGGATGCTTCACCTTGTGCGCGACGATTTCGCGGAAGTAGTCGCCCATGGCATCGTCGATGGTGGAGGTGTAATTGCGGTAGCGGTCGCGAATGGAATCCGGCACGCCGAGGATGACGTTGATGGACAGCGTGGTGAGCGGATAGGCGAAATCGCGCACGAAATCGAGCGCGATGCCGTCGCGCTTCTTCTGCCGCATCTCCTCGACCAGTCCGTCCACGATGGCTTCCAGTCGCGGCTTCAATTCGCGCATGGCGCGCGGGAAGAACATCGGGTTCATCAGCACACGCAGCTTGCGATGGTCCGGCTCGTCGCGCGTGGACAGGCGGCGTTTGGTCACTTCGGGCGCGAAGGTGCCGGTGGCGGCGGACGACGGAGAGTTGTAGCCGTCTGCGCCGACGTTGGAAAACACGGCGTGGTTGCGAATGCCCGCTGACACATCCGCATAGCGGGCGATGGTCCATTGCCCGCTCGCGTGCTTGTGGACAGGTGCTTCTTCCAGCAGCCTGCGCAGCACCGGAAACGGGTCTGCGTTGAAGGCCGGCGTGCTGATCGCGTAAAGGTCGGACATGGCGTTCATTCTCCTGTTGGATGCGGCGTGTTTCGGCTACATCACCACTTTGGCTTCCTGGGCGATACGTGTGAACGTGGAGCGGATGCGGGCAATGTACTGGCCGTATTCCTCGGGTGTGGAAGGGGTGGGCACGGTGTCCTGGGCCTCCAGCATTTTCTTCACCTCCGCATCCTCGAGGGATTTCCGCACCGCCTGATTGAGCTTGTCGATGACCGGACGCGGCGTGCCGGCCGGCGCGAGCAGCCCGGTAAATGACGTCCAGGCGTAGCCGGGGAACATCTCGGCCACCGCAGGGACGTTCGGCATGCTGGCCACGCGTTTCGGTCCGGTAATGGCCATGGCACGCATGCGTCCGGCATCGACGTGGCCCTTGACCTGGGCCATGAAGGTCAGCGTCAGATCGGTGCTTCCTGCGGCTGTCGCCGCGACGGCCGGGGCGCCACCCTGGAAGCGCACCAGTTCGGCCTTGATGCCGGCCAGCTGGAACAGCCACGCAGCGCCGATAGCGTCCGACGTTCCACCGGCGGCGTAATTGAGCGCGCCGGGATTCTTGCGCGCGTAGTCGATCAGCTCGGCAAAGTTCTTGTAGGGTTTGGAGGTCGTCGCCGCGAACAGGATGGGCCGATCCTCGATCATCGAGATCGGCGCAAAGGCCGTGGTCACGTCCGCCTTGAAGGTCGGGTTGGTGAGGTGGATGGCGGTGATGCCAAGCGAACCGTGGATCAGGGTGTA
>CANIIN010000239.1 GCA_947467405.1 Betaproteobacteria bacterium
AGCGCCACGCCGCGCGGCCATCGGCACGCGTGAGGTTGCCGGTCAGGTCGATCACGCCAGGGCCTCCCCCCTTGCTCGCTGCCTTGCTGGTGTAGGTGGCCGAGAAGGTTCCGGCAGCGTCCGGGTTGGCCACCGTCAGGTTGCTGATGCGCAAGTCAAAGTTATCCGGATGCAGATTCCAGCCGATCTGCCCCGACAGCGTGTCGAACTGCGCGCCGTCCTCGGGCAGGATGCCGGGTAATTCGACAGCGGCTTTTTCTCCCGACAGCGATACGGTGCCGCCCTTCTGCGTGGCATCGATGCTGCCGCTCATCCCGGAGAATCCCGGAATGCCGCCGCTGGCGCGCACGCTGACGCGTGCGAACTTTCCACGCACCTCGTACTGCGTCGGTTGATCGGGATCGCCAGACCAGTCGACCTTCAGCGCATTGATTGTGCCGCGTGGATCGGCTTCAGCGAGCCGCTTCCTGGCCTGCGCCGGGAACGGCAGGTACTCTGCAAGTTGCGCGAGCGGCTGCAGTTCGAATGTGCTGGCAGTGAGCGAACCCTTGCGATGGATTACCGCCTTCGGCGCAGTGGTTGTCGTGTTGGCTTTCGCCTCGCCCCCCTTCGCAGCAGGGTCGCCACCCACTGCGGCATTCATTTCCCCCAGTTGAATGCCGGGTTCGACATGCAGCGATATGTCCGCCGGCGGCATGGTCACGCCCTGCTTGTTGCGCAGCGCCAGGCCCTTGCCGAATACGTCTGTGGCCTTGTCGGTGTTGCGCGCGCCCAGCCGTCCGCGCAGGTAATCGAGCTCCAGCATCGGCAACTCGCGCGACAGGCGGGTGACGACTTGAGACAGGCCGACGTCCGCCGTGAACTCCGACAGGTGCCCGCCATCCACGCCGAGCCACAGGCGCACGCCGCCACTACCTGACTGCAGATCGAACGGATAGTCGATCCAGCGTTGCCACGCGGCAAGATCCGTGTAATCGAGTTCGGCGTACAGCTGTCCGGTCCACGCATCCAGCCGGGCCAGGCTGTCGCCGCGAAAGTCGCCGCGGATATCCAGCGCCGAAGCGAGTTCGCGCGCGGTCTGCGCGCGGAACGCGAAGCGATGCCGGTCGCCGCCGTTACGCATCAGCAGATTGACGCCAGCCAACTCCAGCTTCGGCGCAGCACGCTTCTCGTCGGTCCAGGTCACGCGCGCGTCACGGATGATGATATCGCTTTGCGCCAGCAGCCAGTTGCTGGCATCCGGACTGGAGGCATCAGACTTCAGTTCCATGCCTGCCACGTACAGCTTGCCTTGCGCATCGCGCCGCACTTCGAGATCGGGCCGGTCGAACACCAGAGACTGGAAATGCACCGACCCCAGCAGCACCGACGACCACGACACCACCGCCTCGACCGTCGGCAGCGACAACGCCAGCCGGCCATCACGGTCGTGGATGTTCAATTCGGTGATGTCGAGTTCCGGCCGAAGGCCGTCCCAACCGGCGCTGATGCCGCCGATGGTGACCTTCTCGCCGATCACCCGAGACACGGTGTTCTCCACCTGCGTGGTGTACATGCCGATGTTGGGCAAGACCCAGTAGCGCAGCCCGAGGAAAATGGCGGCAAAAGCGAAATACACCGCGACGACCGCCCAACCGACAATGCCCACGACGACGCGCCAGCGCGGATGGCGGCGCAGGCTGGCCTCGACGGCCTCCTCGGCAACCTGCTCGTAATGTACGGCCGCCGCCTTGGCGGCAGTCAGCGCATCGGCCACTTCATGGACCGATTCGGCGAGATGGGATGGCGACTTATCGCTCAAGGTACGTGGCGGTGGGCATCAATGCGCTGATCAGAAGCTGGCGAGTTCCCCAAAGCGATGCCGGACCCAAGGCCAAGCAAGCAGGCCGGCTGTCGGTCATTCGGGTCAAGCCCCGGCGTCCTGAGTACCTGAGTACAATGGTTTTTCTATGCAAGCCAACTCCGGAACAGAATCCATCTCCATCCGGAATGACCCGGACATGCCAGAGCCATTCTAACCGTAATCGCCCGGCCGCAATCCCGCCTGCTGCGTTGATTTGACGACGGACAAAGACCAGTCGGGCTGCCCCCGATCCAGACCATTTTCACGCCATCATCAACCATGACCCGCAAGAAAAAATCCCCTTCACCCCATGACCCGCTGGCGCCGGCTTATTCGCGCTTTGCCCGCACATTGCTTGAAGCCCAGCCCGACCTGAAAGAAGAACTCGTCGCGGCGAGCAAGGGACCGTGGACCGCTGCCGCTATGCAGCAGTTCATCGGTTTTGCGGACGGATCCGTACCGCCGGCGGACCAGTTGGGCCGCTCGCTGCGGCAACTGCGGGCCCGCGTAATGCTGCGCATCATGGAGCGCGACCTGGCGGGACTCGCCAGCCTTGCTGAAGTGTGCGGCGTCATGACGGCGCTGGCCGAAGTGGCCGTCGATGCGGGCCTGGCCGCCATCGGCGCCGAACTGGAATCCACGCTGGGCATGCCGACGCTGCAGGTGCCGGTTCCCGGCAGCCGGGACTTCACAACCCGTCGCCAGAACCTGATCGTGGTCGGCATGGGCAAGCTCGGCGGCGGCGAACTCAATGTCTCCTCCGATATCGACCTGATTTTCCTGTACGCCGAAGAAGGCGATACGAAGGGCGGGCGCGCCTTGTCCAATCACGAGTATTTCTGCGCGCTGGGCAAGCGCCTGATCGCGCTGCTTGCCCAGCCGACCGAAGACGGCTGGGTGTTTCGCGTCGACATGCGCCTGCGGCCGTGGGGCGACTCCGGTCCGCTGGCGATGGGACTCGATGCTTTCGAGCAGTATCTCGTGTCGCATGGCCGCGAATGGGAGCGCTATGCCTGGATCAAGGGCCGACCGCTATCCGGGGACACCGACGATCATCGCCTGCTGGCCGCGCTGTCGCGGCCGTTCGTGTTCCGCAAATACCTCGACTATGGCGCCATCGCCGCCATGCGCGAACTGCACGCGCAGATCCGCGAAGAAGTGGGCCGGCGTGAGTTTGCCGAGCACGTGAAACTGGGGCCCGGCGGCATCCGCGAGATCGAATTCATCGCGCAGGCCTTCCAGCTCATTCGCGGCGGGCGCGAACCGGAACTTCAAGTCCGGCCGACGCTGCAGGTGCTGGCAAGGCTGGCTGAAAAACAACTCATCGATGCCGACGCCGTCGCGGCGCTCAGCAGCGCCTACGATTTCCTGCGCCGCACCGAGCATCGCATCCAGTATCTGGACGATGCGCAGACACACGAACTCCCGGAAGACGAAAACGATCGCCTGAAACTGGCGCGCTCCATGAACTGCGCGGACTGGCCGACCTTCATGGCGGAACTGAACCGCCATCGCGGACGCGTCTCGCAGCAGTTCGAGCTGGTGTTTGCCACGCAGGCCTACGGTGCATCCGGCGGCCATGGCGGCGAGGCAGTCGGACGCTCCGGCCATCGTCTGGCCTCGTTGTGGCGCTTCGAGTCCGACCGCCTGGACGCCGGACACAGCGAAGCGGACGACGACAAGCTCCGCCTGCTCGAACAGATCGGCTACAAGGATCCGGCTGCCGCACTGCAACGCCTCGAAGGCATCCACCGCGGCGCGCGCTATCAGACGCTGCCGGAGCAGAGCCGGCGCCGCTTCGACGGGCTGGTGCCGCTCATCGTGGAATGCGCCTGCACCTGCGGCGACGGCGAAGACCCGGACGCCACGCTGGCCCGGTTGTTCGACCTGCTGGAAACCATCAGCCGGCGCGCCGCCTATCTCGCCCTGCTGGATGAACATCCGGCCGCGCTCATCCGCCTTGCCAAGCTGGTGTCGGCCTCCGCCTGGACCGCCGATTACCTGATCCGCCATCCCATCCTGCTGGACGAGTTGCTCAACCCGCAGTTGCTCGCTGACAAGCTGGACAAGGAAGACTGGGCACGTATCGGCGTCACGCTGCGGCAAAACATCGCCGCGATCGAAGGCGACGCCGAGCGGCAGATGGACCTCATTCGCGAGGCTCATCACGCGCAGTTGTTCCGGCTGCTGGCCCGCGATCTGAACGGTTCGCTCACCGTCGAGAAGCTCGCCGACCATTTGTCCGACCTCGCCGACCTGATGCTGCAGGTCACGCTGGAACTGTGCTGGGCGCAACTGTCGCGCCGCCACCTGCCTGATGGCGAAGCGCCACGCTTCGCCATCATCGGCTACGGCAAGCTCGGCGGCAAGGAACTGGGCTACGCCTCCGACCTCGACATGATCTTCATCTACGACGATGCGCACGACGATGCAGCGGGCGTCTACGCGCGCCTGGCGCAGCGCCTCAACGTCTGGCTGACCAGCCGCACCAGCGCCGGCGTGCTGTTCGAAACCGATCTGCGGCTGCGGCCCGACGGCGCCAGCGGCCTGCTGGTGACCTCGCTGGAGGCCTTCCGCGAATACCAGCACAAATCGGCCTGGGTGTGGGAGCACCAGGCCCTGACGCGCGCGCGCTTCTGCACCGGGCATCCGGAAGTGGGCGCCGCCTTCGAGGCGGAGCGCACCGCCGTCCTGCGCACGGAACGCAAGCACGAAGAGCTATCCGCCGAAGTGCAATCCATGCGCCAGACCATGCGCGACGGCCATCCCAACCGATCCGAACTGTTCGACGTGAAGCACGACGTCGGCGGCATGGTCGATATCGAATTCATCGTGCAGTACCTGGTGCTGGCGCATGCCCATCGGCACGCCGAACTGACACTCAATCACGGCAACATCGCCCTGCTCGGCTACGCGGCCCGGCTCGGCCTGATCGACGCCAAGCTCGCGGCGGGCGTGCAGGAGGCCTACCGCACATTCCGGCGCATCCAGCACGGACTGCGGTTGAAAGGCGAGACGTATTCGCGCGTGCCGGCGGCGGAGGTGGCGGCCCCGGTCGACGCCACGACACGCCTGTGGCAGTCGGTTCTGGGCAACGCCTGAAGCCCTGCCAATGCCTGCTAAAATGCCTTCCTTCTGCGCACCACTGGATGGTCGCGTGATCGGCGCCGGCAAGCGCAGCCCGATCACGGCGAAGATTCAGAAAAAGTTCTTCGAAGTAGTGAACGGCAAGGTGAAGAAGAACAAGGCTTGGCTGGCCAATGTGGCCGACAAGAAATCCACTTCCAGGAAGTCCGCCGCAGTGAAATCCACATCCGGCGAAAAGAAGGCCTGATCATGAGCGCAAACACGACTGAAGCCGAACGCACCGTCGAGGTCACC
>CANIIN010000240.1 GCA_947467405.1 Betaproteobacteria bacterium
CGTCTGCTTCGGCATGTTCGTGGCGGTGACCATGCTGGGTGTGATGCAACGGCACAAGTACAACCAGTCGCGCACCGACTCGCTGCATCTGATCGGAATCGACAAGCACTGAAGCCTGGAAGTCCGAAAGTCCGTGAGCGGCACGCCATGAGGCGTCCGCTTCCGGACACGGCCCGCTAGAGAACCACTGGCGTGTCCGGCAGTTCGTTGGCATCACCCGCATCACGCGGGAAGTGAAGCGCCAGCAAATCGCCGATGGCACGCACTCCTGCCACGACGCCCTGCTCGAAGGCGCCTGACGCAAATTCGCGTTGCATGCCGGCGCAGATGCTTGCCCACTCGGCATCGCCCGCGCGCGCATGGATGCCACGATCAGCAATGATTTCCAATGCGCGATCGGCCAACAGCAGATAGACGAGGACACCGTTGTTCATCTCGGTGTCCCAGATGCGCAGCGATGAAAACAGTTCTTCGCCGCGCTGCCTGGCGCGCACCCCGCGCAACACCATCCCGGGCGGCAACCCGCCTTCGACCGCAAAACGCAGTTCCCCGCCATGCCGCAATTCCTGGGCGGCGATCTCAGCCTCGATGCGACGAAGCGCGTCGCGGGAGAAAGCCCGCCGCACCGCCAGATCCTCGCCGACGAGGTGGCGCAACAAGCGTCCGGGTTTGAATTCCAGTTTTTTCATGGCTTGATCGTCCTACCAGTTCCCGGAGGCGCCGCCTCCGCCAAAGCCGCCGCCACCGCCACTGAATCCACCGCCGCCACCGCCAAAGCCACCACCGCCGCCGAAACCGCCCCCACCGAAGCCACCGTAATGACCGCGACCCGGGACGCCCCTGAGCAGACCAAAGACCGCTGCGATGACCGACGCCGCCAAGGCCATGAACAGCGACCCGAAAAAAATCCACGCGGCAATGCCCACCGCGCCGCCGCTCAGCACCGCCCCGGGAAGACGCCCGAATAGCGAGTTGAACAGCGTCGTCGCCACCATCAGCACGACAAACAGTGCAAAGAACGCGTCGGGATTGGCGCCATCATCGGCCGCACCTCGCTTCGACGGCGGCGGCAGTTTTTCACCCTCGATGAGCTTGGTGATGACATCCACGCCGGCCGCGATCCCTCCCGGAAAATCGCCCTGACGAAATTTCGGGACGATGCTTTCCTCGATGATGCGTTTGGCGATGGCGTCCGGTATCGCGCCTTCCAGGCCATACCCGACCTCGATGCGCAAGGTGCGGTCGTCTTTCGCGACGACCAGGATCACGCCATCGTCCTTGCCGCCACGGCCGATCTTCCAGGCTTCGGCTACGCGAATGGAGAATTGCTCTATGGCCTCGGGCTTGGTGGTCGGGATGAGCAGCACCGCCACCTGGCTGCCTCGCGCTGCGGAAAACGCCTTCAAGCGCGCCTCGAGCTCCTGAGACTGGGACGATGACAAAGTACCGGTCAAATCGGTCACCGCCGACTTCAACGGCGGCACGGCGACTTGCGCCTGAGCGAGGCCGCCGTACAGCAGCAACGCGCCAAGCAGAATGGCGCGCAGCCACATTGACCAAAGCCTCGACCAGAGCGTTCCGCCGCCCCGACGTCGCAGGAAATGTCTCAAGGCTTGTCGCCCGAACAGGCTTGCACGTGCTTACTTGGCCGCGGCCGGCTTGTCGAAACTCACCGCGGGTGCCGTCGAGATGGCCTTCTCGTTGTCGACCGTGAAGCTGGCCTTGGGCTTGTAGCTGAACGCCATGGCGGTCAGATTGACCGGGAACTGCCGCACCAGCACGTTGAATTCCTGCACGTCCTTGATATAACGATTGCGTGCCACGGTGATCCGGTTTTCGGTTCCTTCCAACTGCGCCTGCAGATCGCGAAAATTGGCGTCCGACTTCAACTGCGGATAATTCTCGGATATCGCCATCAGGCGCGACAACGCGCCGGACATGCCAGCCTGCGCTTCCTGAAAGCGCTTGAACGCCGCCTCGTCATTGACCAGCTCAGGCGTGACCTGCAGGCTGCCGACGCGGGAGCGGGCCTCTGCCACCTGCGTGAAGATCTGCTGCTCCTGCGCAGCAAAACCCTTCACGGTGTTGACCAGATTCGGCACCAGATCGGCGCGACGCTGGTACTGATTGATGACTTCCGACCAGCCGGCCTTGACCTGTTCGTCCGCACGCTGGATGTCGTTGTAACCGCATCCGCTCAGCGCCAGGGCGGACAGGGAAGCCAGAATCACCAGAAACTTGCGCATGTCATTCTCCAGAATGAAAGTTGAATCAATAGCCTGCGCCCCCGATCTCGCTCCGAACGGCAATCTCGCCGTCGCGCTCAGCGACGCAGGACACCCAAGCACAGCCAAGATGGGGGCAACACCAGACAAATGCAAGAGTCTGAGCGCGGCGAATGGATGGACAGGCATCGCGCAGGCGCGTTATGGGCTTTTCAGGCCGGGAAATGCTGGCGATTGGTTTCTCCCATCAAAACCAGAGCATCTCCATTCGTCACAGAGAAGTAAGCATCAATCATTTTCGCGCCAACAACACGTGCTAGCGCTTTTGCTCCTTCTCCTCTATCTGAAGGTGATGCAAGCATCCCTTGATAAGCCGCGGGACCATACTTGCCGCGGAATAGTTATGTCGCCATGTTTTGTCTCCCTTTTGGTTGATCAAAACACCGCAATCTGCTCGGAGTGATGTAAAAAAACTCACTCCGATGCCTGCCGTATCCTCAGCAGCCTTGCCCAGTTGCCGCCATCGCAGACTGGTTGCCGCGTTCAATCCGCTCGTCCAGCCCCGGATGCGACGATAAAAAAGGCAGTGATGAGTTTGAGGACATCGCCTTGAGCATTTTCATCGTTCTGACTGAACCGCAGGCACTGTAGCCCGCCGCCATTGCCCAACGTAAGCCAAGCATGTCCGCCTCCCGCTCTTCTTCCCGGGAGTACGCGGTGGTCACAACTCCCACTCCGAAACTCGCCAGTGTTCCTCCCAACGGAACTCCAGCCAAGCCCAGCACCGTACCCAGCACGCGACTGGCACCCTTCGCCGACTCAGCGCGCTGTTGGCGTATTTCGCCATGCTTCAGGTAAAGGTGCGCCAGTTCATGGCCCAGCGTTGTCGCCAACGCGTCTTTGTCTGACCCAATTTCGTTGAGCATCGACAAAGTAAGGGAAACCGTCTGAACACCATTGTTGGTGGACGCAAACGCATTCGGCGCGCTACCGGCGTTCAGCGCAACCTGCGGGTCGGTCCGACTCTGCTGCTTGAGGGCAATAACAACCATTTTCAGATTCGTCAGATCGTTTCCACGTACTGCGTAGACCTGACCGCTCTTGCCCTTGAGCGTGGTGTCGTTGAAAGCTGAGGTATGCATCCCGTCTTGATTGAAAATCCATGCATCAACGGTTGCTGCAGATTTCTGTGGAGTGCTGGCGCAGCCCGTCATGGCCGCGACAAAAAAGACCGAGATCAGTCTCCAGCGCAATTTGATCAATTTTTTCATTCAACGCATTAAAGCAGGAATTAGGAAATCAGGAGATGGGGGGGCAATACCAGTCAGACTAGCATTGCTTGTCTCCAGTTCCATTGAACACCTTAACAAAGTGTCAACGAAACTGGGTGCAGCCCAGACCACAGTACTAGGCGCACGACGGCGGAGGTCAATCTATTCGGGGGGCTGCGCCGAATTGAATCGGGTGCTAGATGGCGCGGGATGCGTAGCGAGTCTTGAGCCTTCGGAATTCACGGGATGTGGCCTATGTAATTGCTGGCCTGATCTGAGCCAACAGTCCCGAATGGTCGACAGACTCCAGCAGACTATGGGGCCGGCAAGTAATCCTGTGGGAAAAACCGATCCACCCCTAGTATCGACGTTGTTTTACCTGACTTCTTGGCGGACAAAGCGGAACGCGGTCGCGGCGAACACCGAGTTCCAGCAGCACGCAGACAAAATCCCCATGCCCCTCGCGGCCCCCAATACGCCCGAGGAGGTCCGCCGCGCGACAGAACGTGAATACGTGTTCTGGAAGGAAGCCGCGCGCTCGGCAAACACGCGGTAAAGGCCGCCGAAGTATCCCGTGTTACACGGACATTTTAACCGGGCTGTCCGTTTAACACGGGGTCATGGCCAAGCCTTGAAGGGCCAATCTCGCGATGCGGGTCTGTGAAAAAGTGCTCCTTCAGCGAAGTCAGCCCCAGTTCGGCCAGCACCCGCAACTAATCCGGACTGATCGGGAGATCGATCAGAAGGTTGTAACTTTCATTGCAGCGCACTTTTGCAGCCGCCGGCACGACCACGGTCGACTCGCGCTCTTCGATGATAAGCGGCCCGCAAAGTTCTGCCCCCGGTGTCAGCGCGTAACGGTCATGCACCGGCGTATCGACGAAGGCGCCCCGGGCCGGGTCAAACACCGCCCGCGTGCCGCGCAGCGATACAGCGCCCGGCCGGCTGAAGCCGGCATTGGCCGATTTGAGATCGATCACCGGTCTTGGACCGCTGGCAATGAGTCGCCACGAAACGATTTCCACCGGCATTGCCGCTTCGGTGCGTCCGAAAAGCCGCTGGTATTCGGCCTCGAATGCGGCACGAATGCTGACCGTGTCGCGGACGGCCATCCATTCCCGCTGCAATGCGACTTCCACTTCGTAGCCTTGTCCCGCGTAACGCATCGCCGCAAGGACGCGGACATCGACCTTCGCCGCGGTCCCGGCCACCGCCAAAAGTCGCCGGCCCTCGTCCTCGATTTCATCGAGCAAACCCGTCACGGCAGCCGCATCCATTGAGGCTAGCGGTTCGACACGGCCGCGCACGAACGAGAACGCCGTCGGCGCGGCGAGAAACCCGAATGCCGAGGCGACGCCGGCACCCACCGGCACAATGACGCGCTGCAGGCCCAGCTTGAGGGCGATATGGCAGGCGTGCACGGGTCCCGCGCCGCCGATCGGCACCATAGCGTAGTCTGAGATGCGGCGGGCCTTTTCCAGCGCATGGATGCTGGCCGCGCGCGACATGTTCTCGTTCACCGTATCGTGCAGGCTCCAGGCGGCCTCTTCCACCGAAACGGAAAGAGGTCGGGCGATGTGCCGCTCGATGGCTGCACGCGCCGCCGCTACGTCAAGCGGCATGTCCCCGCCGAGAAAATTCTTCGGGTCCAGGTAGCCGAGTACCAGATCGGCATCGGTAACGGTGGGCAGCTCGCCACCCAGTCCATAACACGCCGGCC
>CANIIN010000241.1 GCA_947467405.1 Betaproteobacteria bacterium
CGTCAACTGGATCGAAGGCTTCTACAATGGCCGACGATTACATTCTTCCATTGGATACCAAGCACCTGTCCAACGGGAGATCAGCCTCATGGCTGTATAGGTTGGTGTACGTCAAAGCGGGGCAGGGTCAGCTAATTCGGCCTCACAAATCGATAGTCTTCGATAGATTCTGAAAGACTTCTTCTCACTCCCACTCGATGGTTGCCGGCGGCTTGCTGGAGATATCGTAGACAACGCGGTTGATGCCTCTCACTTCATTGATGATGCGGCTGGAAACCCGGCCCAGCAGTTCGTGCGGCAGCGGCGCCCAGTCCGCTGTCATGAAGTCGGTCGTTTGCACGGCGCGCAGGCTGACGACATACTCGTAGGTTCGCCCGTCACCCATGACGCCCACTGACTTGACCGGCAGGAATACGGTGAAAGCCTGTGCGGTTTTGTCGTACCAGCTGACACCATCAGCATCCTTGAAGGCCGAGAGTTCTTCCATGAAGATGGCGTCGGCTCGTTTGAGGAGTTCCGTAAACTCACGCCGTACTTCGCCAAGGATTCGCACGCCCAGGCCCGGCCCGGGGAACGGGTGACGGAACACCATTTCGCGCGGCAGACCCAGCGCCAACCCGAGGTTGCGCACTTCATCCTTGAACAGTTCCCGCAGCGGTTCGAGCAATTTGAGGTGCAGCGTGTCCGGCAGCCCCCCTACATTGTGGTGGGACTTGATCGTGTGGGCCTTGTTGGTCTTCGCACCCGCCGATTCGATGACGTCCGGATAGATGGTGCCTTGCGCCAGCCATTTCACGTTGGAGAACTTCTTGGCCTCGCTCTGGAAGACCTCCACGAACTCGCGGCCGATGATCTTGCGTTTCTGTTCCGGGTCCGACACGCCGGCCAGTTCGCTCATGAACCGGTCGCTCGCATCAACCATGTCCACGCGAACACCGAGATTGCGGGCGAACGTTTCCATCACCTGCTCGGCTTCATTCAGTCGCAGCAGGCCATTGTCGACGAACACGCAGGTCAGACGGTCGCCGATGGCCTTGTGGATCAGCGCCGCAGCGACTGAGGAGTCGACCCCGCCTGAGAGGCCCAGCAGCACCTCGTCATCGCCGACCTGTGCACGAATCCTTGCGACGGCTTCCGACACGTAATCCGGCATGTTCCAGTCGCCGCTGCAACCGCAGATATCCCGCACGAAACGGGTCAGCATGGCCTTGCCCTGGACGGTGTGGGTCACCTCCGGGTGGAACTGCACGGCGTAATAGTGGCGCTTTTCGTCAGCCATCCCGGCAATCGGGCAGGAGTCCGTTGAGGCCATGAGGGCGAAGCCGGGTGGGAGTTCGGTAACCTTGTCGCCGTGGCTCATCCAAACCTTGAGCAGGCCATGCCCTTCTGCAGTGGTCGCGTCCTGAAGGCCCTTCAGTAGCTGCGTATGGCCATGCGCGCGCACCTCGGCGTAGCCGAATTCCCGAACGAGGCCGAGTTCCACTTTGCCGCCGAGTTGCGTGGCCATGGTCTGCATGCCGTAGCAGATGCCGAGCACCGGAACGCCCAATTCAAAGACAGCATCGGGCGCTCGAGGGGTGTCACCTTCGTAAACAGAGGCATGGCTGCCCGACAGGATAATGCCGCGTGGGGCAAAGTCACGAATGAACTGAGCGGACACGTCAAAGGGATGCAGTTCGCAGTAGACACCCGCATCTCGCACACGGCGGGCGATCAACTGCGTGACCTGGGAGCCGAAATCCAGTATCAGGATGCGATCATGGCCTGCGACCGACGGCGGTGTCGCCGGTGGGGAAGCGGTTCCCACGGCGCTATTCGACACGGTAGTTGGGGGCTTCCTTGGTAATCTGCACGTCGTGGACGTGCGATTCCCGGATGCCGGCGCTGGTGATTTCCACGAATTCCGCCTTGGTGCGCAGTTGGTCCAGCGACTCGCAGCCGCAGTAGCCCATGCTGGCGCGTACACCGCCCGTCAGCTGATAGATGATCGAAATGACACTGCCCTTGTAAGGCACGCGACCCTCGATGCCTTCCGGCACCAGTTTTTCAGCGTTGTTGGACGGGTCCTGGAAATAGCGATCTGCAGCACCCTGCTGCATGGCGCCCAGTGAACCCATGCCCCGATATCCCTTGTAGGAACGGCCCTGGTAAAGAATGGTCTCGCCGGGCGCCTCTTCAGTTCCTGCAAACAGGCTGCCCAGCATGACTGAATGAGCGCCGGCTGCAATCGCTTTCGCTACATCGCCCGAGAACCGAATGCCACCGTCGGCAATCAGCGGCACGTCGGTGGACGCCAGTGCATCAGCGACATTCTGGATGGCCGTGATCTGGGGAATGCCGACGCCGGCCACGATACGAGTCGTGCAGATCGATCCTGGACCGATACCGACCTTGACGCCGTCGGCACCGTGGTCAACGAGGGCTTTTGCGCCGGCTGCCGTCGCGATGTTGCCGCCGATCACCTGCACCTTGGGGTAATGCTTCTTGACCCACTGCACGCGATCAAGAACGCCCTGCGCATGACCGTGCGCGGTGTCGACAATCAGCACATCGACGCCGGCATCCACGAGCATCTCGATGCGATGTTCGGTTCCCTCGCCTACACCGACGGCGGCACCCGCCAGCAGCTTGCCCTGTTCGTCCTTGCAGGCGAATGGGTGCTCGGTTGACTTGAGAATATCCTTGACGGTAATCAGGCCGCGCAGTTCGAACGCTGCATTGACCACCAGTACGCGCTCGAGCCGGTGCTTGTGCAGCAGCGCACGCGCCTCTTCAGGACTGCCGCCTTCACGAACGTAGATAAGGCGATCCTTTGGCGTCATGATCGCGCTGACAGGCAAGTCAAGATTGGTTTCGAAGCGATAGTCGCGGTTGGTCACCATCCCGAGTACTTTGCCGCGTTTCTTGCCGCCCTCGACGACCGGAAAGCCCGATACCTTGTATTGCTGGGTGAGTTCGAGCAGTTGGCGCACGGTGATGTCAGGAGAGACCGTCATCGGATCCTTCAGGACACCCGACTCGTAGCGTTTGACCTTCGCCACCTCGGCAGCCTGCGCCTTGGGCGTCAGGTTCTTGTGAATTATGCCGATTCCGCCCTCCTGACCCAGCGCGATGGCCAACCGGGCTTCGGTCACGGTATCCATGGCAGCAGATACCAGTGGGATGTTCAGCTTGATCTTGCGGGTCAGTTTCGTGGCGAGACTGGCGTCTCGCGGGAGCACCACAGAGTGGGCGGGGACGAGCAGAACGTCGTCGAACGTCAGAGCTTTCTGGATTACGCGCATATCGGGTCCCGGCGCAAAGCGGCATTATACGCGCGGCCCCCCCGATGGTAAATTCGGGCCGCTATTTCTGCAGAAAATCCGTTGGTCCGGTCTCCCAGAGAGGTGGGATGGGCACCGACAACTCCCGAGGGAGTGCGTTGACGCAAAAGGGAAAACCGAATATGGTTCCTCGCACTGTCCGTCAATTCTGGAATGCACATGTTCAGGTTCTCCGCTGCTGCCATCGTTGTGCTGGTCCTGCTGCCCTGGTCGGGCGCGTGGGCGCAGGTCTACAAGTGCGTCGATGGGTCCGGCAAGACGGTCTACTCCCAGTCACCCTGCCAGGGCGGCGCCAAGTCCGCTGCGATCCGGCAGGCCGTGCCCCCCGTCCCCGCAGGCGCCGCAACCAGCGCAGCGGCGGCCAAGTCTGCCGGCCCTAAATCCACGGCTGAGCAGGAATTGGAATTCAGGAAACGCCGCAGCGAGGAGGCCGAAACCGCCAAGAAGGCGCAGGACAAGGCCGGTGAGGACCAGAGCAAGGCAGAGAACTGCCGCTCGGCAAAGACTTCTCTGGCCAGCTTGGAATCCGGGGCTCGTCAGGCGCGAACCAATGAAAATGGCGAGCGATATTTCCTGGAGGACGGTCAGATTTCTCAGGAAAAGGAGCGGGCCCGCAAGGCCGTGGATTCCTGGTGCAAATAAGCGCGGCGTGACGTCATTTGGAGCGTTTTCTCCTGGCCTGCACGTCGGCGCGTCGACGGCGAGACTCCTTGGGGTCCGCAACCAGCGGCCTGAGCAGTTCAATCCGATCACCATCAGCAAGGATGTCCTGCTCTGCCGCGGGCTTGCCGAATCGCGCCATGCCGACACAGCCGTATCTCTCGGCAGGGAAAAGTTCGGTGCTTCGTGCCTTGGCTAATGCGTCTCCGACAGTTGATCCATCCGGCATATCGATCGTGTCGATACGCTGCTCAGTAGGCGATGCATGGACAATTTGAATCTTCATTGTCCGATCAGCTCTGAGCACCGAGCGGGAAGGACGATCTGGCCCGCTGCACAAATGCATCGACAAGGGTGTCAGTGATGTGCCGGAATACCGGGCCGATGGCCTTCTCGAACAATCGGCTCGAAAACTCATATTGCAGTGCAAGGATGACTTTGCATGCATCGGATGACAGAGGCTGGAACTGCCAGTCTCCATTCAGTGATTTGAACGGCCCATTGACCAGATTCATGTGAATCCGCTGGACGGATTCATCCAGATCCATGGTGTTTCGCGTCGTAAAGGACTGGCGGATTCCACGAAAATTGATTTCGATACTCGCTTCGACAAGTCCTGGCTGGATCGGCACCACGCCGGCCCCCGAGCACCAAGGCAGAAAGTGCGGATAGGCAGCGACATCTTCGACGAGGCCGCGCATCTGCGTCGCGCTGTACTCGACCAACACTGATCTTTCAACGACGATCATATCCAAGCCCGGTTAAAATCAACGCACGGCGCGCCCTGCGGTCCCCTGAACCCTGTGCCCACCCCTTGCCGGCTGCCGCCGGCATTCAAGCCCGTCCAGTCTGGTAAATCATGAGCATCATCGACAACAGAAAAGCGTTCCACGACTACTTCATCGAAGAGCGCTTTGAGGCGGGCCTCGTGCTGGAGGGCTGGGAGGCAAAGGCCATCAGGGCTGGCCGAGCTCAATTGAAGGAAGCCTACGTGGTTGTGCGCGGCAGCGAAATCTTCCTTATTGGAGCGCATATCAGCGCGCTGCCCGCCGCATCGACTCACATCCATCCTGATCCCGTTCGCACTCGGAAACTCCTGCTGCATGCCCGCCAGATCGAGGAGTTGATCGGCAAAGTGGATCGCGCCGGATATACGCTGATACCCCTCAATCTGCATTACGTCAAAGGCCGAATCAAGCTGGACATCGGGTTGGCAAAG
>CANIIN010000242.1 GCA_947467405.1 Betaproteobacteria bacterium
ATGGTGTCTCCCAGCCCCTGCTCCGCGTGCAGCAGGACTGTCTTGCCGGTGAGGTCCTCGGTTCCCAACCAGAGCGGTCTGGGATAGTTTCTTCTCTTGGAGGGAAAGTCATCGGTCTTCCAGCGCCACTCGTATTGCTCCCATCCGGCCTCGAAGTCACCCAGTCTGAGTCGACACATGCCGGCATTGAAGTGCGCCTTGGCGAAGTCAGGCTGGACTGCGATGGCTTTGGCATAATGTTCAAGGGCTTCGTCGTAGCGACAAAGATCCTCCAGCAACGCCCCCCGGTTGTTAAGCGTCTCTGGCGAATCAGGCTTGCTGGTCAATGCGCGATCGTAACTGTCCATTGCCTCGGAGCGGCGTTCAAGAGCCCTTAGCGCCGTGCCACGATTGGTGAGAAGTTTGTGCGATACGGGGTCAACCAGAAGGCCCTCGTCCAGCGCTTCCAGTGACTCTTCGTGGCGATGCAGGGCTTGCAGAGCGAGCGCACGGTTGTTGATTGCCGCGACGTTGTCCGGCTTCATGGCGATTGCGCGGTCGAAGCATTGCAGCGCCTCATCAAGCTTCCTGTCTTTCATCAGCATGTTGCCCCTCTTCAGAAGGGCTTCTGGAGAAACTCCAGCCTGCAGTGCGGCTTGAGATTCAGTGCCTGCCGATGCTGAAAACCCCGAATCGCAGTCCGTTCGTTGCGCCGACTGCGGGGAGAAGGCGTCGTGAAGAAAATTCCAAACAGCGCTTTTCACGGAAGTCAGGAGGCGTTTCATGGCGGAAGTCTATTGTGCATGTCCATTGCGGACCAAGCCGGTTTCCAAGGGGTTTGCATGCAGGCAGATGCATTGGCTCTGCGGGGGATCCCGAAATTGCCTGCGAATGACTGCGTCACAGCTTCACGCGGAGATGCGTCAGCGGGGCATTTTCACCTCCCATGGGCTCCCAGAAGGGTCACTGGTCCTTAAGCGGCTTCCACTGACCGTCAAGGTACCCTTCTATGGGTTTGAACCGAACCTTATAGGCCATCTTGCGGCTGTCGCGGATCCAGTAGCCCAGGTACAGATAATCAAGGCCGAGTTGCCGACATTGCTCGATCTGCCAGAGGATATTGAAGGTGCCGAAACTGGTATCCGCAATGTCCGGGTCGTAGAACGTGTAGACCGATGAAAGCCCGTCGCTTAACTGGTCCACGATCGACGCCATCCTGAGGTCGTCGCCATCCCGGAACTCCACCAATCGGGTATCGACACGACTCTGAAGCAGAAAGTGCGAGTATTGGTCGCGACTGTCCTGATCCATGCCGCCACCGGCATGTCGACGCGCCTGGTAGCGCAGGTACAGGGCGTAGTGTTCGATGCGAAAACGGAGATTGAGAGGCGTCGCGGTGAGCGATTGATGTTTTTGCCAGGCTCGGCGCTGACTGCGGTTGGACTCAAAAGCTGCAACGGGGACCCTGACCGGCACGCAGGCACGGCAATTGTCGCAATAGGGACGGTAGGTGAAGATTCCGGATCGACGGAAGCCGACTTGCACGAGGTCGCTATACAGGTCGTCGCCGATCAAATGGCTGGGCGTGGCCACCTGTGAGCGTGCCATGCGCCCGTGCAGATAGCTGCAAGGGTAGGGTGCGGTCACGTAGAACTGCAGAACCGCATGCGGCAGATCATTCAGTTGTGACACGTGTTCCTTGTCGGTTCCGGTTTACTGATCGTCAGCCGTTACAGTGACAGACGATCGCTGCTCGGCCGGGTCATTTCGATATGACGCGTCTGCCCACTTGCCGGCCGTTCGCGGACAGTCTACCAATTCCTTCAGCCGTGAGCAGAATTCACCACGTGAGACGGGTCGTGCGCCCATGGTTTCCAGATGTTCAGTGTGCATCTGGCAATCAATCATGGCGATGCCTGCGGTGACGGCGTGGCGCGCAAGGGCGACCAGAGCGATCTTTGATGCATCCCGCTGCCAGGAAAACATTGATTCACCGAAAAAGACATTTCCCACCGCCACACCGTACAGGCCACCGGCCAACTGGTCGTTCATCCAGACCTCAATGCAGTGCGCGAGGCCAAGCTTGTGCAGTGCCATATAGGCGTGCTGCATCTCGGCTGTGATCCAGGTGCCGCCGTGGTCTTTTCGTGGTCCAGCGCAGGCTGTGATGACGAGGTCAAAGCGCGAGTCGAATCGAACTTCGTAAGCCTTGTTTCGAAGGGTTTTGGCCATCGAGCGCGCTATCCGAATATCTTGTGGCGTCAGGACCATGCGTGGATCGGGACTCCACCAAAGGATGGGGTCTCCTGGAGAAAACCACGGGAAAATTCCCTTTCGGTAGGCTGCCAGCAGGCGCGCGGGACCCAGGTCGCCACCGGCTGCGAGCAATCCATTCGGTTCGCGTAGCGCTGATTTCACATCCGGAAATGCTGTGTTGGTATCAAGCCAGGGAATCATGCCTTGTCCATCGACCGGCTAACCTCAAAAAATTTATTACGCACCATAGTAGTGCCTACTGTGTTTGTTTGGGGCGCTTGGCGATAATTCGAAAACGGTGCCGCACCATAAGAGCGCCGACGCCCAGAAATGAACTACAAAAAAGAGGTGATTATGGATGCTTTGAAGTCGGGTGCCGACGCCCTGTTCCTGTTGCTTGGCGCCATTCTTGTGCTGGCGATGCATTCTGGATTCGCTTTCCTGGAACTGGGTACGGTTCGGTCGAAAAACCAAGTCAATGCACTGGTAAAGATTCTGACCGATTTTGCAGTCTCGACTCTTGCCTATTTTTTCGTTGGCTACGGCATCGCCTATGGCGTGCATTTCTTCAGCGGGGCTGAAGTGCTGGCACAACGTAACGGCTACGAATTGGTGAAATTCTTCTTCCTGCTCACCTTTGCCGCTGCGGTTCCCGCCATCGTATCGGGCGGGATTGCCGAAAGAGCGCGATTCTGGCCTCAGGTTGCGGCGACCTTCTTCATTGTGGCACTCGTCTACCCCTTCTTTGAGGGCATTGCATGGAACCAGCAGTACGGCGTGCAGGCATGGCTCAAGGCCGCTACGGGTGAGGAATTCCACGACTTTGCCGGATCAATCGTCGTGCATGCCGTCGGTGGCTGGATCGGGCTCGCCGCCGTGCTGATGCTTGGCGCGCGAACCGGGCGCTATGGCAAGGATGGGAAAGTCCTCGTGGCGCACCCGCCTTCCAGTATTCCCTTCCTTGCTCTCGGTGCATGGGTCCTATCTGTCGGCTGGTTTGGATTCAACGTCATGTCTGCCCAATCCCTGGAGAAAATCAGCGGACTGGTTGCCCTGAATTCATTGATGGCCATGGTGGGTGGCACCTTGGCTGCTTTGGTGGCAGGCCGCAATGATCCGGGTTTCGTGCATAACGGGCCGCTGGCAGGTCTGGTTGCGGTATGTGCCGGGTCGGACATCATGCATCCGCTTGGAGCGCTGGTCACGGGGAGCATCGCCGGGGTTATCTTCGTTTACATGTTTACACTGGTTCAGAACCGCTGGCGCATCGATGACGTGCTTGGCGTCTGGCCGTTGCATGGATTGTGCGGGGCATGGGGCGGTATCGCAGCAGGAATATTCGGCAGCAAGGCCTTGGGGGGGCTCGGCGGTATTTCAATTGTCGCGCAACTCTTCGGCACGCTGCTGGGTGTCCTGGTCGGATTGATTGGCGGCCTGCTCATATACCGGGCGCTGAAGAGTGTCGTCGGCCTGCGGCTCGATCCGGAGGAGGAATTCAACGGTGCTGACCTGTCGATCCACAAGATCAGCGCCACGCCCGACTCTTAGTCGTCCCGGGTTGCGGGGATTCTCTACCTCGCCTGAACGGGCCGCGGACAGTTGGCTGCAGCCAGCCCGTCAGACCTTCGCTGGCTTTTGCGGGGGAGGCCCAACGTCGCCCGAATGCACACCGAAATCCCCCTTGGCTCTGTCGGCGAAGAAGTGCTTCAGGGTTAAGGACACCGTACGGAAGGAGAGATCCTTCCACGGGATTTCGTCTTCCGAGAACAAGGCAACTTCCAGGCTTTCCTCTCCGGGCCCGAAGTCAAGGTCGAGCAGTTTGGCGCGGTAGAAGATGTGCACCTGATTGACGTGCGGAATCGACAGCATCGTGTAGAGACCGGTGAGTTCGATCCTGGCATTGGCTTCTTCAAGTGTCTCGCGCCGTGCAGCGTCTTCGGTGCTTTCACCCAGTTCCATGAATCCGGCCGGAAGGGTCCAGTAACCCAGTCGTGGCTCGATCGCGCGCTTGCACAGCAGGATCTTCCCCTCCCACTCGGGAATTGCCCCCAGCACCATGAGCGGATTCTTGTAGTGGATCGTTTCACAGTTGTCGCAGACGTGGCGAAGCACGTTCTCCCCTTTGGGGATGCGGAGGGTGATTTTGTTGCCGCAGTTGGAGCAGAAGTTCATGGATGCGCAGGTCTGATGCCGACAATTGGACGTGACAGTATGATACTTGAAGGGGGGTTTCAGGGGCGATCAGTATCGCTCCTGAGCAGGGTGTCGATTTAGATGCTGAAAATCCATTCCGGGATACTGGTGGGTCGGATTGGCGATTTCGCAGGAAGCGATGGAGAAAAAGAGCGATGCATTCGAATCCTTCCAGCGTGCCCGTGCCACGCGCAGCCTGAGCCCTGACGTGGCAGCCTACGCCGAACAGCGCGTACGACAACTGCAGCCAGCTCAGTAAAGAAACAAGAAACAGCATTTCCGTGCCGGCATGACGGGCAGGAAAGCCATCAATACAAGGTCCGCGTGCAAATTCCACCCAAGCTGCTGGAGATTCTGCGCAATGCCAAGCGCGTCGCGGTTCTGACTGGCGTCGGCATTTCTGCGGACAGTGGCATTCCGACCTTTCGGGATTCACAGCATGGCCTGTGGTCGCGATTCAGGCCGGAAGACCTCGCCAATGCCGCCGCCTTCGAACGCGACCCGAAACTGGTATGGGGATGGTACCAATGGCGCCGTCGCGCCATGGCGGGCGCAGTTGCCAATCCTGCCCACGCGGCACTGGTGACGATGGAGCACCGCTTTGCGTCCTTCATGCTCATCACGCAGAATGTCGATGGTCTGCATGCTTCTGCCGGAAGTCGCAGCATGGTGGAGTTGCATGGGAACATCATGCGCAACAAGTGCTTCGCCGAGAACATCGTGGTCGACAACGGCGTTGCCGATCCGTACGACCCCGAGGCCCCGCCGACATG